>CAMZDE010000017.1 GCA_947305255.1 uncultured Alphaproteobacteria bacterium | reverse complement strand
ACCTTGCATCCCCCTTTACCACCGCAACACCGTTCATTTTATCAGGCATTTTATTCCCGTCAACCAGACAATATTCCGCGCCCACACTCAATCCAGCAACCGCACGTTTCATCGCAGTTAGCGATGCGCGTAAGATATTTAGTTCGTCGATTTCGGATGCGCTGCATTGTGCAACAGACCAAACAATATTCGGATTATTTGTTATCCAATCATATGCTTTTTCACGCTGCGTTGCCGACATCTGTTTTGAATCACGAATTATTGGCATATCATCAAAATCATATTTTTTGAAAACAACCGCACCCGCAACAACCGGACCGCACAACGGACCGCGCCCCGCTTCATCAACACCTGCGACAATCCCATAGCCACAATTTTTTTCGATTTCAAAATCAGGAATCGCACGCATCAAACACACCGCGAATTATAGTGACAGACTGCTATTAAACATCTGGGATTGAACATATTCATCTTCGCTGTTGTAATACGGCCAATTCCCATTTGCTAATTCTTTTAATGCCGTCAGAGGTTGTTCCAAACGCGCACGATATAGCCACAAATTAGACATCACGCGTTTTATATAATTACGCGTTTCATACGCCGGAAAACTTTCAATGTAAAGCAATGGGTCAGATGTAGAAAAACTTTTTTCAAATTTAACCAGATTACCCATACCTGCATTATACGCGACCAACATTTTTATAATATTATTTTGAATCAATTGATGTGACAATAAATCGACAATGTATTGCTGACCCAAAAACATATTATGTTCTGGTTTTGACATATCAATCTCTGACATTTTCACAGAATTTTTACGCGCAACACGCTTCGCAGTACTTGGCATAATCTGCATTAAACCGTTTGCACCCGCATTTGATTTTGCAGTCGGTTTAAAACCGCTTTCTTGTTTTGTAATCGCCAGCAATAATGCCCTATCAATAGACCAACCACCCATCGGTTCCCAATTCGGTAGCGGATATTGCGCCGAATAAATAATATCATCATTTATTTCCAAAACACCCCTATCGCGCATCACGCCGGACACCATTATCGAAACACGTGGCAATCCATACATAGACGACAAAGCGTTCACCGCATGCAACAATTTATCAGACGATTTTGCAGTGATTAAATATTTCAAATATTCTTCGGCCCTATCTTTTTTACCCACCTGCAACAAAGCCAACGCTTTGCGACCATATTTATTTTTGCGCAATTCGACAATATCTTCGTCTGAACATTCTTGGTCAAAAAATTCATAGGCCGGCGTATCGCCCAACATTGCAGTCGCCAGCGCACCATAAAAAGACATCGGATATGCTGCTGCAATTTTCAGGTATTTTTTCTTTGATTTCGAATCATCCGCGATATCCGCCGCGCGCGCCGCCCAGAAAGCCGCCTCTGTTTTCCGCGCATTATTGATTTGTGTTAAATCAAGTATCTTGCTGAAATACTTTTGACTTTCTTTGTATTTTTCTTCTTTGAAATATAGCAATCCCATCGACCACAAACCATATTCAGAATTTGCATCAGACGCCACGAACCCCCACTTTTTCGCCAATTCATATTCGCCATTTGTATAATATAAAAATGACAAGCGTCCGGCCAGACGTCCATAATCTGCCTCTGATAATTTTGATTTGAACGATTTATCTTCTAATATTTGACGCGCGGTTTTCGAACTGCCCGAACGAATAGCCTTTTTGAATTTATTTATATTCTGGGTGATTTTGTCATTGTAATTTTTTTCAGTCCACGTTTCAGATTGCGCCGTTTCAATATAATCTTTGCCGGTTAAAATGTTTGGCACAGACGGCTTTCGTACAGAAGCTTTTTTTATATTCGCGATTTTCGATAAACGTTCTGCCCCTGGCATATCATAATATTTTTCCATCCAACTTTGTAATTCAGCCCCACGCGTCCGATATGTTTTTGAAATATAACGTTGATATAAAACTTCGTTCATCAAAAATTTATCAGATAATTTGCTTTCTAATTTTTTCGCAGAATCTATTTTTTCTTTGTCTTGCAAATCAAAAATTTGAACGTAAATGGCCGCATCGTCATTTGTTAAAATATCAAAAGATTCCATCGCCCACACATTCAGCGATGCAACACAGCATATTAAAAAAAACAATATTTTTCGCATTCTCTCGTCTCTCTTAGAACAATGATGTTTTTGGTAATTTGCATACCACTGCATCATCATCTGCCTCTGGAATTTGACTGATTATTTTTTTGAAATCCGACACCTTTGAAAATTTTCTATAAACCGAAACAAATCTTATGAACGCAATCGGATCCAAATTCAACAAAGAATCAGAAACCATTTGCCCCACCATCGCACTGGTCACCGTATCATCAGCGGTTTCTGTTTCCAACCTGCGCTGAATCGATGCAACCAAACGATCAATCTGTTCGTCCCTTACATCACGATTACGACACGCCAACTTAACAGAACGAAACAATTTATCACGATCAAAAGGTTCTGTTTTTCCGCTATTTTTACGCACAATTAAATCGCGCATTTGAATACGTTCAACCGTCGTGAATTTTGCCCCACATTGATTGCAAACGCGACGGCGGCGAATAACCGCGTCACCAATATCAGGGCGCGAATCCGCCACCCTGCTATCCGTAGAATTACAATATGGACATCTCATAATTTTTAACGATAGACAAAAAAAATGTCATTGTAAAGCACAATTTGTTATCAAAAAAAATTGCTTTTTTATAAAAATCAAGTGTTTTTTTTATAAACCGATTCGCAGGACACTTTTTTGTAAACCTAAAAAATGGTAAAATATAGGCAAAGGTTATGTCGTTTCAGACAAACAAGAGAGAGAAAACAACCAATGCAAAAATATTTAAACCAAATTTTATGTGGCGATTGCGTTGAAATTATGCGCAATATACCTGATGCATCGGTTGACGCAGTGTTCGCGGATTCACCATACAATTTGCAATTGGGTGAAAAAACTCTCTATCGTCCCGAAGATCAAACCGCTGCGCGTGCTGTGCGCGACGAATGGGACGCGTTTGATTCTCAAAAAGATTACGATGAATTTACACGTCAATGGATGCGCGAATGCAAACGCATTTTGAAACCAGACGGCGCGATGTGGGTTATCGGTTCATACCACAATATTTTTCGCATTGGCGCGATTTTACAGGACATGGGGTTTTGGATTTTAAATGACATTGTTTGGGTAAAGACAAATCCAATGCCTAATTTCCGTGGGACACGTTTTACAAATGCGCATGAAACACTTATTTGGGCAACACCAACCAAGACTGGGAAATACACATTTAATTATGAAACCATGAAAAAATTGAATGGTGGAAAACAGATGCGGTCTGATTGGGATTTGAATATATGCCTTGGTGAAGAACGCATCAAAGACGAAAACGGCAAAAGTTTGCATAACACCCAAAAACCGATGGATTTGTTGCGTCGTGTAATTCTGTCTTCGACGAAACCAGGCGATATTATTGTTGACCCATTTGTTGGTTCGGGAACAACTGCGGCAGCAGCAAAAGAACTGGGACGTCAATTTATCGGCATTGACCGCGAAGAAAAATATGTAAATGGTGCACGTAAACGCCTAGAATCCGTGACACCGATTGATTTATCAGAAATCGAAGTCACCGCTCCGAAACGTGAAGCAATCAAGGTTGCATTCCGCGAATTAATCGACGCAGGTTTATTATATACCGGACAAACTTTGGTTGGGCCACGTGGCGACCGTGTAATGATTACACATGACGGTCAATTAACACATACTTTGTACGGCAAAGCATCAATCCACGTTATGGCAGCACGTATCCAACACAGCGTCAGTTTTAATGGTTGGGATTATTGGTCTGCGGAAAAACGTGACGGAACATTAATCGCAATTGATGAATTACGTAAATACATCCGCGATATAAAACAGAACATGAAGAAAGCGGCTTAACACTCAACATCACAACAAAAAATATTTATAAATTTTATAAACGTCAACCGACGTTATTTTTTTGTAAAAAAATCAGGGGACAAGCGCCCCCTGATTTTTATCATCAATCAACTAATCTGCTAATTGGGTTAAATGTGATTGCGCAACGTCTTCGTTGACACCACATGTCGAACCTTGTGCTTCACAAGCGGCCGATATTATTTCGCGCGCATTACCGTGTTTATAAACGACCTGAGCATTCGAACAATCTTCCGGATTACCCGCATATTCAGAACACGCCACCGCCCACGAATCTCTGTCTGAAACAACCGTCGTCGGAATAATTGTATCTGGCAAACTGAATCCTTTCTTGACATAGAAGTCTTTCAAAGAACTTATCGTATGCGATTTATTCAATGCAACCGATGCCAAATCATCTCCGACGACACATTTAATATTGTTGCTTTCAATCAATGCAGTTATACCAGTTGCCAATCCGCCAGTCGCCGCACCAATAGTTCCACCAACCAAAATGCCTTTGCCAACACTCGGCGCATTTGAATCATCAGTGACGACCGCGATAGCGTCCAACAAACCGCGCAATCTGGACAATTCAGATTTAATCTGGTTAACCGTCCGACAATCGCCATTATGTGTACAGAACGGACTATTTTCATTATTCACAGTATAACCCAATTGCAACGGGATAAACATACACTGTGATTTGAACGCATCCAAAGTCTGTTGTGTTAACCCTGATTTCGCCGACACACATTGAACTGTGCCTTGGGTATAGCAAACACGTTTATCGTCTTGCAAAACGATATCTGTGATTTGCGATTTGATGTCACCTTTTGGCAATAAACTCGCGACATAATTCAATTCTGCATCTGCTTCACAAGCTTCGATTCCATCTTCGTACAATTTCGCCTTGGCATACAAATCCATTATCAATTCACATGTCGCTTCGTCCATATTATAGAACGTATCAGGAACCGCCTTTGCAGTGCTTTCATCTCCCCCTGCATAATAACCAGAATAATATCCATACTGGTCACGACCGGCGTCATATAAATAAGTTTTCAAAAGTCTATTATTTTCACCAGATTGGATTTGTTTACCCAATTTCTGACGAAAATCCTTAGACGCGCACGGCGTATCCATAACTTTGTTCTGTTTTGATTTTGCCGCAACACCACCAATGACACCACCAACAATCGCGCCACCAGGGATAGCCGTCGCCGCCACCGTCGCCGTATCATTCAGCAACGAAAAACCGAACAAACTTTTGTTACAAGTGAACGATTCGCCCATCTTCAAACATGCTTCGGCATCTTTACCATTACCCGCAGCACCGAACAACCATTCGTTTGAAATTGGTTTGTCTTTGTTATATGCGACAACACACACCACACAGTCTGCATTTACCGCGTCCCACTTTGCGCCCAAACGCGTACAAGTTTTCTTTGCCTGATTTGGTGTTAATCCTGTTTTATACAACACAAAATTGTAATATTCAGGCCACAAAATTCTGGATTTGAAATCCGCCCAGACTGATTTATATGTTCTGTAAACTTTCCTGCAATCTTTGCGAATATCCAAACATTTATCGACAACATTCTGACAAATTCTTAAATTACCATTCAAAACTCTGGCAAAATATTCGTCATTGAATAATCCGTGCAGACCACCTTCGACCGCACCTGCATCAACACATAGGCGCAATTCATTCATACACATTGAAACAGTATAATCCGTATTTCGCACACCACCATCGGCACATTCCGGTTCTGGTGCTGGTGGGGTTGGCGGTGTTGGTGGCGTCGGAATAACATTACCCGAATTCACATTAATAGGTTCAGTAACCGTCCCAACCACAGGATTTCCCACAGTATTCATCGTCATGACCGGCAATGTCGGCATACGCGATGCATTCGTCCCATTTTGGTTTTGACCGACACGACTGCGCCCGATTTCTGCGGCATTCACAACACAAACAGACGCACAAAGCCCAACATAAAACAATGTTTTTGTAACAAATTTAATCATTTTCATGGTATTTTCTCTCAATTTCCTTTCCTTGTATTATACCACAGAGCCCATTAAAAAAAAAGATTTTTTTAACAAAAACATCATCATAATTAACCCGATATAAACAATTGACAAATCGCGACTATTGTCTATAATAATAGTATGAAAAAAGTCATTGAATTTTTCAAATCTAAAATCATTATCATAAAATGGACGATTGAATATTTCGCCATTTTGTCTTTGTTGTTGTGGTTTTTGTTTCATTTCAATGTTTTTTCAGCCCATCATTGGTGGAAATTTTCTCATGCGACATTACATGGTTTTGGTGGATTGGTTTTTGGGCTGATGATGTATTCTGCAATACCAATTTATATCGCCACAACATTGATAATATATCGCAAGCAAGAACCGATTATCATCATCACTGTTCCGGCAAAGATAAAAAACTTTTTAGAAAAAATAAAAAGTATTTTTGTTAAACCAGCACCCGAACCCGCAAAAGAATCAACTTCTGACCCCACACCAACCCCAGATTCAGAAACAACGCCTGAATATCCGTCTGATATGCCGCCTGAATTATATATTCCATACATTCGCGCGAAACAGAATATCCCATTAACCGGTGCAATATCTGTATTTAATAAACAAAAGGACGAACAAACCACCGCCGAACCACAACAAAACGAAACACAAACAGAATCTTTCCCTATTCCGTCTGATTTTGACATATCTGATTCTTTGCCGACCACCGAAACACGAAACGACGAATTCCCCATATTCAGAGATTTAGATTTTGATACACCAATCGAACAACCTAAAACCGAAAAATTATCAAACAATACAACAAAATATTTTGATGAAAACCACACAGAATACGAAACATACCACGAATTCATAGCAACTGAAAAATATGTGATATACGAACATAATGACGACGATTTTTGGATAATGGACGACGACAATTGGTTTGCGACAAACAAACAACATGAATCACCAATTCCTGAATTACTGGATTTAGCACGTCAAAATGATTTAATACCTGTATTATATCTAGAATCACAAAACATAATGGATTTAACTGGGACAATCGAAAAATTCGAATCAAACGGTATCCGTGTGATAAAAAGTTTGAACGAATTAAAATAATATATAAAAAAACAAAAAACCGCCGAACGGCGGTTTTTTTTATTTTACTGGAATTTAGATAATTGAACCGTTTGCGTATCCAAAACTGTTCCTGTATTGAATTTTCCACAATAACTATAGAATAGTCTCCATTTCCACTGTATACAATTATATTGAATTGTTTTTACAGTACAAACATTTGTTGTTGTATCATAGCTACCTGTTTTATCAACCAATTGTCTAACACTATCTTTTGCAAGTTGATCATCATCATTTTCTCTATTTGGATCAGGTACTGTATACGGGTCACTTTTGCAAATTTCGTAGTTCTGTGCATCAATAATATCTTCAACATTTTTCCCTAATCTCTTTGCAGCTTCACCCATTTGTGTTGTAATAGACTTGTTCATATCCAACATTTTGTCCGCAAATTTATTTTCCAAGCTTATTCCCTTAGCGGTTAACTTAGATAATAATGCAGCAGCCACAATAGCACGGTACTGTGTCGTCAAATTTGAAAAACGTCCTTTACCATTCTCTCTGCTTCCTAACTTTTTATCTTTGCCAAAACCTTCTACTTCACGTCCATTCATACACTTATCTACTGTCGGATCGGTATTTATCGAATCCATTATTCGATCCAACGTAGTATTCAAAATACTAACAACTTCTTGTGTATTTGTTTCTGAAAAACCCCGCACTTTTGCTTGATTTGTCAATGCACTTTTTGAGAATCCGTACTTAGGTGCTGTTTCGTTCCCAATATTTTTATATACAATGGCGGATAAATCGGGTCTGCCATCCAATTTCGCAAACACCCCATACCCATCAGCATTATCTCTTCTGTTTTTCAAAACTCTGCTTACTGTTTTTGTATTCTTATTGTCAGAATCTTTGACCCATTCTATTGTAAATTCAAAAGGCCAAATCTGTTCATCTGAAAACATAGACGCATCCGGATAACATTGCTGTTCAGCACCTGTCGCATCTTTCCAAAGACACGCCTTGACTTCTTGTAAACTGAGCATTGTATTCAAATCAAAATCTACATTTTCACAAGATTCTGTATCACCACAAATCCTGGTCATTGCTGCATCAGCAGCATTTTGACATGCAGTGGCAAATTTATTATCAATATTTAATGCGATACCTTGGGCAATTTTCTCAATATAATCAGTCACACTTGCTACCCCTGCTTCATTACCTTTTTCCCTATCTTGACATGATAACAATTTTTCTGCTGGACATAATTCAGCAACAGCACTGGAATTCAACCCAACACAGCCTGAATAATCCGCGCCACAACGTTCTTCGGCCAACAAACATTCTTTGACGTCTTTGGTACATTTATCAACCTTCAAAGCGGCCAATTTAGCACTAACATAATTTCTGACACTGGATTCCGATCCATCATCACCACAACGTTTATATTCTAAACCGCAATAATTATCAATACTGTTCGGATCAGACAAGCACGCATCATAGTTGTCAGTATCATCATCCCATTTTGATGCACAAACATTTTGAACACAGGTCACAACTGTACTGATACAGTTCATACGATTATTTGATGCCGCGTTATATTCCGCAGTATAAATAACCGGTGCCAAATCTTTGACAACCTGTTGCCAAACAGCGTCTTTCTTATTCGCGTTCACGCACTGTTTTGTCACAGATTGACACATAACTTTCTTGGTATTCAAAATATCATACGATGCAGACGAAATCGTAATAGATGTTGCGCCTGTTTTAATCACTGTCGTTGCTGGCTTCGAATGGCCACTTTTGTTCCCATTATACAATTCGCCCAATATCGCGGTATCCGCAACACAGCCTGAATAATCATCACCACATTCACCGGTTGTTTGCATACAGTTTTTGAACTGCGCCACACATTGGCCGAAATCATATTTGTTTTCATTTTGATACATTTCCAACGCTGTGTCACGCAAAGCCTTTTGTGCGGTCTGCAATTTTTCAGCACTTGCGCTGCGTTGCTGTTTCAAACTGTTTTCATACGCCGAACAATCAGATTTAATTTTTTGTGCATATGTCAATTGTAAAAAAGAAGTTGAACTTTTGCACTGGTCCGGCATTTGCGCCACACATAATTTTGAAGCCTCAGATTGCAATGCATCACCCGTTTTATCTGCCAAACTGGATTCAGCAATTGAAAACAAAGATGTATTATCAAAATCCACGTCATCATCGTCAAACAAACTATTATTTTTCCACGCAGACAAATCTAATTTACGAACAGTTTTGGATCCCGACACAGAACCAGAAGATGTGTTGCCACCCTTACCCGTCACAGAATCAGCCGCCGCCTTGGCACGTGCCATAATTTCTTCGGCATTTTCACCCATCTGTAAACGTTCAACACCTTCGGTTGCCATCGCCAAACTTTGTTCGTCCAATTTCATAATTTCTTCAAGAACCAAATCTAATTCAGCGTTTCTATCACTGCATTGGCAACGCCCCCCCGACGCATTATCCAGCATACAAAACGCATCCATACAACCATAATACGCATTTTGGCACTCTTCACTGACAACCGTATTCGCAGTTGCAGATTCAACCTTGGTCCCCATATTGATAACTTTCTGTTTTGCAGCCGCACGCGCAGATACCGCCGCACGCGCCGCCTGAGGTGCAGTATTTGTCGGTGCCGCAGCCACAGGTGCCGCCGCTCTGGCAACATTTTTTCTGGTCACCGCGGCACGCGCCGTGGTTGTCGATGATTGCGCTGGCGTTTCAGATACAGTCTGCTGAGCCGCAGGCTGTGTTGTTCTGCGCCCGCCCGCAGCGGTCGTACGCGACGCACCAAATGCCGCAAAATCCGCCACACACAACGCCATCATTACCGAATAAAACGCCAATTTACGCATAGAAAACTCCTTACCTTTTATTAGGTAATTTTATCATATACACCCAACCCACGCAAGCATATTATTCGAAAAAAAACAAAAAAAATCCGCCCTGATTCGGGCGGATTCAATTGCGAAAAATTTCACAAATTATTTGCCGGTTGCACGACGTTTAACTGCGACAGTTTTTTTAGCCGCGGACGCTTTTGGCGCTGCAACTTTTTTCGCTGTCGTTGCTTTTGTTGCCTTTGGCGCAGCCGCTTTTTTGGCTTCGTCTTTTTCTTCTTTGGCGACCGGTTCAACTTTTTCAGCAGCAACTGTTTTTGACGCAACTTTCTTAGCATTTTCATCACGGTCAACCAATTCGATTATCGCCATTGGTGCCGCATCGCCATAACGGAAACCCGCTTTCAGAACACGAGTATATCCGCCTGGACGTTTTGCATAACGTGGGCCCAAAACAGTGAACAACTTTTTCACAGTGGACGCACTGGCATTACCCAATTCAGACGCAGTCAAACGGCGATTTGCAACAGTGTCAACTTTTGCACGGGTAATCAATTTTTCGACAACACCGCGTAAATCTTTCGCCTTTGGCAAAGTTGTTTTAATTTGTTCTTTTTCAATCAAGTTTTTTGCCAAACCAATAAACATGGCTTTTCTGGCATTTGTATCGCGATTAAAAGTGCGACCTGCTACTCTATGTCTCATGATTACTCCTTTTTGTTGTTTCTGCCCCTTAAAACGGGGATTTTTGAGACACCACAACCAAAAAATTCTTTCTGAATCGTGGATTTTGTTTGATTCTCCTAGCAACGCTAGAAAATTGTCAGACCAACCTCCTAGCCATGCAAGAAAAATGATTTATGCGTGAGTGATTGGAAGTGTTGGTTGTTTTGAAGTGTACATATGGTTACACAAAAAACAACAAACACAACAAGCACCCACAGAAATCATTTTATTTGTATGGATCTTCATACTTTTTAGACAATTCCGCAATATTTTCAGGTGGCCACCCTGGAACTTCCATTCCCAGTGACAGACCCATTGCTTCCAATTGTACTTTGATTTCATTCAAAGATTTGCGGCCGAAATTAGGTGTTTTCAACATATCATTTTCTGTCTTTTGCACCAATTCGCCCAACCAATTGATTTTGTCATTCTTTAAACAATTTGTTGCACGCACAGACAATTCCAGTTCATCAACATGCTTTAACAATTTTGGATCAAACGGCAAAACATCTTTGGCTTTTTCTTCATCAGAAGCCGCGTTTGTTTGTGTTGGATCTTCAAAATTGATGAACACTGTCAATTGGTCAGTCAAAATACGTGCCGCATATGCGATTGCATCTTCAGGTGTCACAGAACCGTTTGTTTTCACAGTCAATTCCAATTTATCATAATCAGTAGATTGACCAACACGGGTTTGTGAAACAGCCGACGCCGCATTCAAAATCGGTGAATATATAGAATCGACCGGAATTGTTCCTAATGGCAAATCAGTTGCATTCACAGATGCCGGAACATAACCGCGTCCCGACGCCAATGTAATTTCCATATCCAAAGTTGCACCTGCATCCAATGTGCAAATTTCTGCATCTTTGTTCATAACTTCAACACTGCCAGATGTTTCAATCATACCCGCAGTCACAACCGCCGGTCCCTTTACTTTCAAAGTTGCACGATGTTGACCTTCGGTTAATGCTTTGAAATAAACGCCTTTTAAATTCAAAATAATATCGGTAACATCTTCACGAACCCCAGACAGGCTGCTGAATTCATGTTGAACACCATCAATTTTGATATAAATTGGCGCACATCCTTGCAAAGACGACAACAAGACACGACGCAACGCCGTTCCCAATGTCAAACCAAAACCTTTTTCCAAAGGTTCTGCAACCAATGTCGCAATATTAGGATTATTTTCATCGACTTTGATATTCAATTTTTTCGGTTTAATCAAAGTCATCCAGTTTTTTTCTATCATATTTTTAACTCCATGGCTTAGTTTATTATTTTCACCATTTGCACATAAATATCTTTACGCGCCCGCGAATTTTAGAATAAAAAATATATGATGTCAATTATTTTATTGAGATACACCCGCAGGACAAGAATAATTTGATCCTGAAACATTGATATTCAATGACGATTGCGATATTTCATCAGGCCACGAAAAACACCGATTACCTATACAAAACCGTTCAACTGTCCTGACAGAACATTCGGAATTAGAAGCAGCCCCCGTCTCAGCGGTTGTACATCCACGATTACATTTATTTGTACAAACACCTTTGGCATAAATACTGGGGTTATAACTCCAAGGCGCAACACAAACCCCACCACCGCCACGTATACAATATCCTTCTTGAATTACCACTTCTTGTAATTCATGAACAGTTGCACAAGGTGTTCCTCCATCGCCATATGTTCCGCGTTTGCACGCATAATATTCACCATACGCACAACAATAGCCCGCCGGACATGACGAACATTCGCTAGCACCAACGGCATTTGTATATTCACCTGCCGGACAATACACACATTGAACATTTCCAACTATGTTTTTGTATTTATGACGTGGACAACGTGTACAGGTTCCTTCTTCCATACCCCACCCCTTGTCACATAAACATTCATCTACCGTCGCACTACCAGTCCTAAGCGTCATCTTGTGCTCTGGACATTTTGTGCAATTTGTTCCATCACCATAATAACCAAAATCACATACACAACTCTGACTATCTGTATCAAACACCACACCAGTTCCAGAACAGTTCGACGTATCACCGGCACCAAAAGCGAAACCGCCGGCACACAAACAAACAACAATAATAATAAATCTCTTTATCAAAAATCTTTCCTTTGCTGAACATCAGTGTAAAAAAACAGCCCCCATGGGGTCAAGAGATTTTTACAACAAAAACAAAAAAACCGTCCAAACGGACGGTTTTTAAAACATTACACACGACGCACTTTCTTTGGACGGCACCCATTGTGTGGAATACGTGTCGTGTCGGTAATAGATTGAACAACCAATCCTGCGTTTGCCAAACCACGCACGGCAGATTCACGACCTTGGCCAATACCGCGCATCAAAACATCAACTGTCTTCATGCCCATTTCAGCAACTTTCTTGCCAACCGCATCTGCAACAACTGTTGCCGCATATGGTGTTGATTTTTTCGCGCCTTTGAAATTATTAGCACCCGCGGTTGCCCATGTTAATACGGCACCGCTTTGGTCTGTAATTGTAATACGTGTATTATTATTAGTCGCAACCACATGAGCAATACCATGTGATACTTTCTTTACAATTTTCTTTTTTGATTTTGTAACTGCCATTTGTGTTTTTTCCTTTTTTAGATGTCTTCAATTAACTATCGTGTTAATCTCTACCCAATTAAACTTTATTTACCCTTGGTCGCAGAACCCGCAACAACAACACGTTTACCCTTACGAGTACGTGCATTAGTTTGTGTGCGTTGACCACGAACCGGCAAACGGTTACGGTGACGAACACCGCGATATGTTTTCAAATCTTGCAAGCGTTTGATATTCATAGCAACTTCGCGACGAACATCACCTTCAACTTTGAAATTTTGTTCAATATAATTTGAAATTTTGATAACATCCTCGTCCGTCAAATCTTTCGCGCGCAGACCGTCTTTCAATTTCAATGCAGAACAAATCTGAGCAGCCTTTGCCGGCCCAATACCATGAATGTATTGCAACGCAATTTCAATGCGTTTTTCACTTGGAATGTTAACACCTGCTATACGTGCCATCTTTTATTTTCCTTTGTTTACTTGCTCCCTCAAAGCTTTTTTAGCAAAGAGGGATTATTTTATTCGAATGTTTCCATCCATACTTGCACCCAAAATCCACACGTTTTTGAATGCTTCTGATTTCTGTGTTTGGCTATTTTATTATACACCAAAACAAAAATCAAATTTTTTTGTCGCCGTCTCAGTTACGGAAACGACCTTTCTTTTGCGCGCTGCCTACAACGCCGCTATACTTTCTTTCAACCAAATAAGATTGTATTTGGTTCATAGTGTCCAATACCACACCTGCGACGATTAAAACACTGGTTCCACCAATCATGACCGGCATACCTGCGCGTGTATTCAATATAATCGGAACAACGCAAACAACGATTAAATACACAACGCCAATCGCAGTCACTTTGGACACAACGTCATCTAAATAATGCATTGTTTGTTCACCAGGACGAACCCCAGGGATATAACCACCCATATTTTTCAGATTGTTACTGGTTTCTTCTGAATTGAACACAACCGCCGTCTGGAAATACGCAAAGAACGCAATCAACACAGTATACATAATCATATATGACCATGTTCCGTATGTGAAAAATCCCAAAATATTTTGTACAACCAAATTTTCACTTTGAACAAAGCGTTGAATAAACGCCGGCAACATCATAATAGATGCCGCGAACACAGGCCCCATAACACCAGACATATTAACCTTAATCGGCAAATATGAAACGTTAGTATTC
The DNA here is from genome assembly GCA_947305255.1 of uncultured Alphaproteobacteria bacterium. GTDB lineage: Bacteria > Pseudomonadota > Alphaproteobacteria > Rs-D84 > Rs-D84 > Enterousia. The sequence continues at coordinate 3,790 of CAMZDE010000017.1, read as the reverse complement.
ATAACACCGTTTGCCATCGCCTGACGTGGATACAAAATCTGAATACGACGTTGTGCCTGTTCCATGAATGCAATCAAAGCAACAATACCAACGACGAACGCCAACACCATCGCAATCATTGCCGGTGACATTTGTCCAACACCTGCCAATGAAAACAGTTTCGCAATACCGCCTGGGATTTCTGCAACGATACCCGCGAAAATCAGCAACGATGCGCCCTGACCTACACCACGCGACGTAATTTGTTCCGCCAACCACATAACGAACACAGTTCCACCAACCAACGCGATTATCGCAGACAATTCAAACGCAAAACCTGGGTTTGCAACCGCTGCAATTCCGTTAACAGGTGCCATTGCTTCCAAACCACGAACCACGGCCCAACCTTGGACAATTGCCAAAACCACCGCCAAATAACGTGTATATTGGTTGATTTTGATACGTCCTGATTCACCTTCTTTGCGCAGATCAGTCAAAGATTTACTGGTCGCGCTAAGCAATTGAATAACGATTGACGCCGAAATGTACGGAAAAATGTTCAAAGCCAACACGGACATACGCGACAGCGATCCGCCTGAAAACATATCGAACATTCCCATCATACCATTGTCACCATTAAACAAATGCAACACCGCACTGGCATTAACGCCCGGCAATGGAATAAAAGAACCGATACGATAAACAATCAACGCACCCAACGTAAACAGAATGCGTTTTTGCAAATCCGACAAATTCTTGAACATATTTCTGAACAATATCATTGGTTTTGAACTTTATTTTATAAACACATCTGTGAAAAAATCACAGATGTGTAATTAAAATTATTTAGATTGGATTTTTCCCCCAGCCTTTACGATTGCTGCTTCTGCGGCTTTTGACCATTTTGTTGCAACAACGTTGACTGCTGTTTTAATTTCGCCTTTGGCCAAAACTTTCAATCCATCTAATTTGCGATTGATAATTTTTGCATCAAACAAAGAATCAATATTGATTTCTTTTTTGGCATCGATTTTACCAGATGCAATAAATTTTTCAATATCACCCAAATTAATTGTGACATATTCTTTGGCAAATGGGTTATTAAAACCAAATTTTGGGAAACGACGCATAATTGGCATCTGGCCCCCTTGGAATGTAGCCTGTTTACGAGAACCTGCGCGGGCTTTTTGACCCTTGGTTCCACGACCAGCAGTTTTACCATATCCCGACGCCATACCACGTCCAACGCGTTTGATACCTTTGCGCGCACCAAAATTATCCATCAGAGCATTTAATTTCATTTCTTTTTCCTCTTATTCCTATGACCATTATATAGTCTGTTTCGCACATAATGCAAGATTATGCACTCGGTTTATTTATTTATTTTGCTTCTTCGGCAACTTCTAATTTTTTGCCGTCACGGCCAGCGATAATTTCCGCCACAGTTTTACCACGACGTGCAGCCACAGTTTTCGGCGAATTCATTTTTTCAAATGCCAAGAACGCAGCGCGAATCATGTTGTTTGGATTATTTGAACCTTGGGATTTAACCACAACGTCTTGAACACCCAAACATTCAAAAACCGCACGCAATGCACCACCAGCGATGATACCAGTACCAGGAACAGCACTGCGGACAACCAATTTGCTGGCGCCATATTTTGCAGAACTATCGTGATGCAATGTACGACCTTCTTTTAACGGAACGCGAATCATTTTCGCTTTGGCTGCCTTGGTTGCTTTCTGAACAGCGGCTTGAACTTCCAATGCTTTACCTTTGCCAAAACCAACCATACCAGCTTTGTCACCGACAACAACCAATGCCGAAAAAGACATGTTACGACCGCCCTTCACTGTTTTTGAAACGCGGTTGATAGAAACTAATTTATCTACCAAATTATCTGTCTGTAATTTTTTTTCATCAAAACGTGCCATTGTTTTTCGCTCCATATATTAAATTTTCATTCCGTTTGCGCGCATAGAATCGCCCAAAGCTTTTACACGACCATGATACAGATAACGACCACGATCAAAATAACAGTTGTCTTTGATACCAGCTTTCACAGCACGTTCAGCAAATGTTTTGCCAACCATTTCTGCACCAGCGATATTCCAACCTTTGCCTTTGAAATCTTTTTCTTTTGATGATGCCGCGCACAAAGTGCAACCCTTTACATCGTCAATAGCCTGAATTTCAATATGACGAGCAGATCTGAACACCGACAAACGAATTTTGCCAGGATTCTTTCTTTTCAACGCACCGCGATTAGCCAATGTACGTCTTTGTTGCGAAGATAAATGTTTTAACATTTTATTTTTCCTTTTTTATCAATCCCCGTAACAGCGGGAACTATATTGTTTTATTATTTCTTCTTGCCTTCTTTGCGACGGACATATTCGTCTTTGTAGAAAAGGCCTTTACCTTTGTATGGATCTACCTTGCGGATTTTGTGAATTTTATCTGCAAATTGACCCAATAAATTTTTATCTATACCAGAAATAGTAAATTCTGTTGGTGTTTCACCCATTGTCACAGTCAAACCGGCCGGGATTTCCATAACAACGTCATGAGAGAAACCGACAACCAAAGTAAAGATATTACCTTTGACCGATGCTTTATAACCAACGCCTTTCATGTACATAGATTTTGAAAAGCCTTCTGTCACACCTTTGACCGCAGATTTAATATTGCGTGTCATTGTACCCCACATTGCGCGTGACGCTTTGTCTTCGGCATCTTTTGGTGTAACAACAACGTGACCATCTTCAACCTTAACATCAACCAAACCGGCATTTTTTGTATCCAAAGATAATTTCAATTCGCCCTTTGGTCCCTTAACAACAACGGCGGAATCAGTCAATTCGACCGACACACCATTTTTAATTTCTACTGGATATTTTCCTGCACGAGACATAACAAATTCCTTTGATTAAATAACTTTGCACAACACTTCGCCGCCGACATTCATCAAACGTGCTTTGTGATCTGTCATAATACCGTTTGGTGTAGATACAATTGCAATACCCAAACCATTCAAAACGCGTGGCATCTTTGCACAGCCCGAATACACACGGCGTCCAGGTTTTGAAACAGTTTTGATTTCTTGGATTGCACCATTACCGTTTACATATTTCAATTCGATAACCAAATTGCTACGTTTTTCATCAATTTGTTCTTGACGAAAATCTGTTATAAAACCTTCGTCTTTCAGAACCGCCAAAACCGCAGCACGCAATTTGCTGTTCGGAACAGTAACGAATTCTTTACCTGCATTTTGTCCATTACGGATGCGGGTAACCATATCTCCGATTGGATGTGATAGTGACATATTTTACTCCTTGGTTTGCAGAACATTTCTGCCCTGCGCTTGGGCTGCATTGTCCACAGCCTGCATTTGTTAAACGATTACCAACTGGATTTGCGAACCCCTGGTAATTTACCTTCTGACGCCTGAGTGCGAACCTGTTGACGGCATAAACCAAACATTCTGGAATAACCGCGCGCACGTCCCGTCACAGAACAACGATTGTGCAAACGTGTTGGATTCGCGTTACGTGGCAATTTTGCCAATTTTTTCATCGCATCCATACGTTCTTCTGGTGTTGCGTTCACAGACATCTTTGCTTTGATTGTTTCGCGTTTTTTTGCATATTGCGCGACCAATTTTTCACGTTTCTTTTGTTTGTTTATCAACGCTAATTTAGCCATTTTTCATTCCTTATTATTATTTCAAAACCAATGGCAAGCCGATTTTTGTCAGCAATGCACGGGCTTCATCATCTGTCTTTGCTGTTGTCACAATGACAATAT
>CAMZDE010000016.1 GCA_947305255.1 uncultured Alphaproteobacteria bacterium | reverse complement strand
ATGGTTGGAGGGTTGCCGAATATAAAGAATAAGGCACACAATTTCACTCTGAATTGTTTCTAGCCTCCAACCACCTTTTTATATAGGTGGTTTTTGTTGTTTAAACAAATAAAGGAGAGAAACGATGAAAGCAACAAAAACAATATTAACATTTGCCGTCATATCTGCATTACCCATGGTGGTTTATGCGGATTATGTTTATAACGAAATTAATCGTCCTGTCCCCGTTTCTTATAATGGTGGAACCGTGACCATCCCGGAAGAAGCGCCCCCTTATGAGACATTAGAAGTAACAAATGATGATGCGTCACATATTGCGTCAACCGCATATGTTAAAGGCGCGTATAATGAGGCTATTGCAGCAGTGAACATGTCAGATAAGCTGATAAGAGAGGACGTAGATTTAATGTTTGAAACCTTGCAACCAAAACTACTTCATACTGTTAGTGGCGTAGGTCATCCTATTGAGATAGAGGTGCAAGGATGGCTTTGGAATAACGATTATCCAACTGTAGATCCTGATGTTACACTAGTTAACATGACAGCTGTCAGAAATGCGATTACTGATGTTAACACAACAATATCCAACAAACGTGTTGAAATTTACACAACGTGGGACAATGATAATGCAAAAACCGAAGTTCCATTTGTGACTGCATCGGGACAACAATAATAAACGAACGAAAAGAGAGGTGTCATTGCGAGAAAAGGGCTATGTCATTCCGAGAAGTGTTTTCTCACAAAAGCGATAGCGTTGTGAAAAACACGACGTGGGAATCCAGTCAAATTAAAATATCGGCGAAGCCGACAAATTGTTAAACAAAAAACAAGAACGGTGCGTTGCACCGACATAAAGATATACTGGATTGCCACGAGTATTCAACAACCCGTCTCCGCAGTAGCGTAGCCGCGGCTTTGCGAAAGGCAAAGACGGGTTGGTTGAATACTCTCGCAATGACAATACCCTTTTTGTGTGTAATAATAAAAACAGATGTACCCCATTCGTCGCTACGCGACACTTCCCCCATGGGGCAGAATTATTTCCAGCCCCGCAACATAAAACCGGATGTTGCAAGACTTGGGACATTGCACAACATAAATCAAAACCGGCACAAGGCCGGTTTGAATTTATGGCGCACGACATCGGGATTCACTCGGCATAAATGCCTGCGTGGCAACCGTGACGATTTTGGTGCGTTCACACTTCCAAAATCTACTTGTTGTCGAACTCGGGTTCAAATCCCGGGGTGACACAACATAAATCAAAACCGGCACAAGGCCGGTTTGAATTTATGGCGCACCCAGCGGGATTATCTCGCACGGCACATAAATGTGCCTGCTGCGTTGCAACCGTGACGATTTTGGTGCGTTAGCACTTCCAAAATCTACTTGTTGTCGAACCTAAGTTTCAAATCCCGGGCTGACACAACACAAATAAAAAAACCGGGATGAACCCGATTTTTTATTTGTGGCGCACCCAGCGGGATTCGAACCTGCAATCTTCGGCTTCGGAGGCCGACGCATTATCCAGTTGTGCTATGGGTGCATATGGAATATATTATACATTATTGTGCCAACATTGCCAGCATAAAATCATCTAAATCACCGTCCAAGACAGCGTTTGAATCTGTTTTTTCAACATTTGTGCGAACATCTTTGACCAATTGATACGGGTACAAGACATAATTGCGAATCTGGCTGCCCCATTCAATTTTTTTCTGATTCGCTTTCGCTGCGTCTTCTTCGGCGGCGCGTTTTTGTAATTCCAGTTCATACAGCCGCGACCGCAACATCTTCATCGCCATTTCTTTGTTTTGAATTTGGCTGCGTTCATTTTGACATGTCACAACGGTATTCGTTGGAATATGAGTAATCCGAACCGCGCTATCGGTTTTATTAACGTGCTGACCGCCGGCCCCAGATGACCGATATGTGTCAATTCGCAAATCTTTTTCGTTTATTTCGATTTCAATAGAATCATCAACATCGGGCCATACGTCAACCGACGCAAAACTGGTCTGGCGTTTGCCGTTTGCGTTAAAAGGCGAAATGCGAACCAATCTGTGGACACCGATTTCGTTTTTCAACCAACCATACGCGCGTTCGCCCGATATACGGAAAGTGACACTTTTGACACCTGCAACGTCGCCGGCGTGTTCTTCGACTGTTTCAATTGCGAAACCGTGTCTTTCGCACCATCGCGTGTACATGCGTGACAACATTTGTGCCCAATCTTGGGCTTCGGTACCACCGGCACCCGCTTGAATAAACAAAAATGCGCCGTTGTTATCTTCGGGAGCGCGGAACAATGTGATAAATTTTGCGCGATGCGCGTCGTCTGATAATTTTATAATAGCATTATTTACGTCCGTATCATCAGGTGACATTTCGAATAATTCGCTAAGGTTTTTATATTCACTTTCCAATCGATTTAATTCGCCGATTTGCTTTTCCAAATTGGATTTTTTCTGCAAAATGCCGCGTGCATATTCTGGATTGTCCCATAAATTATCTTGGTTGGAAATTTCAGTTAATTTATCAATCTCTGATTGGATTTTTTTGGGGTCAAAGAAACCCCCTTAACGCGGAAATGTCGTCACAAATTTGCGTTAAAATGTCGTTGTTCACAATCGTCATAATAAAAAATATATCAATAATTTTGACTAAATCAACTTTTTTGTGTTTTTTAGTGAAAGTTTTATTGCGTTAATGTGATAAATATGATACAATTATCACAACGAGAGGGATTTTTAATGAACAAGATTTTATCTGTTTTAGGTTGTGTTTGCGCATGTGTTAGCGTAAATTCGGCGTTTGGCGTGTCTGCAGGAACGGTTGTAAATGACGGCGGACGGACGTCGGTTGTTTATACGACAAACGGTAATACATACGCCGGTTCGGGGACAACAACGACAACGCGTGGGCAAAAGGCGTTGGCAAACGCGTATGTCCAAAACCAGAGAAATATATATTACATGGTGACACAGCCGGACGTTGATTCTGCATGTCGTCAACGTATTTATAAATGTCTGTCTGATTATTGCGGTGATGTGACGGCTGTGCCGGGGAAAACATCGGGACGTTGTATGACGACAGCATCTAATCTGGAAATAGAACTTTATAATTACGCTTTGTTGTGTTTGCAACGCGATACTTCTATTTTGTTACCACAATATAACACAATGACGAAAAATGGTAATCCAGGGGTAAATACCGCGGCGCGTTTGTGTCCATCTTATGTCCAGCAAGAGGTTATGTCGTACCTATCAATGGCTAATATGGCGGACAAATTGACTAAATCTCATTCAGATTTATGCTTGCAACGTCGTCATGAACTAGAAGCGGCGATGGCGTGTCATTCTGTGGCGTTGTCATACGGTAACGAAACAGAGAGTATGTTGAAATCAATGTTGACCGATTATTGTGGTGCGGGCGTTGTTGGTGGGTCGGCTGAAATGGTGACACGTTTCGCAAACGCTGGGAATGTCGGCGCAAATATTTGGGGTTGGGCTGAAAAAATTGTGAATTTGGATTTGAATTCCAAAGGAAACAATTGGGAATCTGCGGTTGATGCAATTTTAGCCAGTTATACAAATCGTATGAATTTGGCGTGCGGTGATGATTTGCAATTAAATACAACGGCGCACGAAACAACGACTGGTTATCCGTCACTGCAAACTGCGGCCACAGTGTTGGCAAATGTCGCTTTTCCAACATCAAATACGGCATCAGTTGAAAATCCGTATGCCACGCAGAGTCTTTTTATGGAAGTGACATCGTTGTCTGAAATATATGATTATACAACGGCGAACACTGTTGTTCAGGCGGGTTTAACCAATAATGCGGCGTCAACACCAAATAGTTTTTTAAGTTCGCTGCAAATGGATAATATGCAAACGGCATACAAACGTGGAACCAAAGTTTATGTTATCCGCGATAGTTCGCGCTGTTTCGTGGTTCCTGTCGCTACGTTGTCGCAATCTGAAAAGTCTTTGATTGCGCAAACGTTTGCAAATTGTGTAAGTCGTTAATTGCGATATCTGAAACAAAACAAACCACTGTGTTTTGCGGTGGTTTTTTGTTTTGAAAAAAATCGTATGCCATCTTGATATCTTGTTCTTTTTTTGATATAATATTTGCTATGAAAATATCCAGAAGACAACTTTTGAAATCAGCGGGATTCAGTGCGATTGTTATCGGTATTTCGCCACGTGTCGCGTTTGCTGCGCCAAATTCATTGAAAAATCTGCGAACTGGCGTCCAACCTGGGGATAAAACGCGATTGGTAATCGAAACTGCGTCACGACCATCTTATTCTTTGTCGTATGGCGAAAAACAATTGATTGTGAATTTGTCGAATACAAATGGGCACGGCGATGTTAAACCCGCATTGGCAAATGGCACATTAATAAACCGTATTACTCAGGTTCAAGATGGAACAAAATTGCAAATCGTGGCGGCTTTGACTGGGGCTATTGATGCAATTGAAAAAAATCAAATTATGGTTTTAGAACCAAATGGCGATAATGATTATAGATTGGTAATTGATTTTGCACGTGGAACCGGACGGGGTATTGATGCAAATGCGCCGGCACCAACGACAACTGCGAAAAACGAAACAAAAAATACTGCACCACAGGCCGGCGCGAAACAGCATATTATTGTAATCGATGCAGGGCATGGTGGCAAAGACCCTGGGTGCATAGGTAAGGGCGGAACCCAAGAAAAAACCATAGTTTTATCGGTTGCTAAAAAATTGAAATCTAAATTGGATGCGAATGGTTATAAAACGTTTTTGACGCGATCAAATGATACATATTTGAAACTAGGCGAACGTGCAGAAATCGCTGAAAAAAAACATGCTGATTTGTTTATATCGTTGCATGCAAATGCGAACCCTAGTCGCGATATGAAGGGTTTTTCAATATATACATTGTCTGAAAAAGCGTCAGACGAAGAGGCTCAAAAATTGGCAGAATCTGAAAACGCGGCTGATAAAATAGACGTTGATGGATTTGAACAGTTTTCCAAAGATATTCGTGTTGCACTTTCTGCGTTGCAACAGCATGCGGTCGCAGAACTTAGTGAAGAATACGCCACAGGTTGTGCAAAAACAATGAATCGTGCATCAATTGAACAACAACCTGGGCCTGCGGTTCGTCATGCGCCGTTTGCGGTGTTGCGTTCAACTGTGCCGGGGGCTTTGATTGAATTAGGGCATTTGTCGAACAAGAAAGAAGAAAAGTTATTAAAATCAGATGAACATCAAAATAAATTGGTTGCCGCGATTGTAAAATCGGTTAAAGCTTACGATTTTGATGTATAAAAAAAACGCCCAAACGGGCGTTTTTTTATATTTCTATTTCACCATAACATTTGTTCAGCCATTCACGCTTTAAAGTCGATTGTCAAGATTGTGTGCCTGATTTTGGCAAACTATTTTATGCGATTAACTTTGTAAAACATACCTTGACGACTAAAATTTTTGATGTTTTTTGCACCAATATAACTGCCGCAACTGCGCAGGGCGCCACAAATGTCGTTTATAGTGCCGCATATTGGGCCGGTGAACGGGACGAATTTGCGTTCCACGCCTTCGCTGGTTCCAGACTTTGTCGTTTCACCATAGTTTTCTTGTTGTGCGCGAAAACTGCTCATACCGTAATATTCTTTGAAATATTTTTGTTCAATGATTGGTTCTTTGGTTTCAGGGTTGATTTCATTGGTTTTAATGTGTTTTATGACTTTGTTGCTGTCTGATTCTTCACAGCCTACGAACATAGAACCCGACATACAAAAATCAGCACCTGCAACAAAAGCCTTGCAAAAATCGCCGTTTTGTTTGAATCCACCGTCAACAATGACATATCCGCCAACTTGATGCGCAGCGTTCGCGCAATCTATGGTTGCTGATAATTGTGGGCGGCCGCATCCTGTTTGGTTGCGGGTCATACAAATTAAACTGGGGCCGATGCCTTGTTTAACCAGATTTGCACCAGCCAGAATCAGTTTTTGGGTTTCGTCACCGCTGCAAACGTTTCCAACAGCGATAATTTTCGTTGGATATAAATCGCGTAATTGTTTTACACAATCTGTAATTTCAGGAATATACGCGTTTGGCACGTCCAGCAATATGCTGAAACCCGCGTTTGTCTTTATAGCGATATCTGCCAATTTCTTTAATTCGTTGTCCCAATTGCGTTTGCCAACCGTCACAAACAAACGTGCCAACGCAATACTGCCGTCAACACCGTCGTCATCAATAGCCGAACGATTATCAGGATTTGTTAAAATATCATTGATAAATTCAATAATCTGATTGGCGTTATAAAATTTGTGTAAAGTCGCGCACATCTTGGTTTTTAATAATTCGCGTGCAACATTGAAATTGCCTGTTTGGGTCATATTTGCAGACATAATCGGTACGCACCGTAGGGGTATTTTTTTGAAATCGCGCATAATATCGACTTCGCTTCTATGATTAATAGTCGTCGTTTGTGGTGCAATCAAAACATCATCAAAATCCAGTTGAATATCATTATGTATAATCATTGTATCATCACCCTTGGTTAACAACATAAATCATAGTGAATAGGGGGCTTTTTGTCCAGTATTTTTAAGTGGTAAAAAGAATTTGTTTTTTTACAAAAAACCGCCAAAACGGCGGTTCTTTTATTTGTGTTTTTTAACGGTTTATCGAGATTTTACCGGTTCGGTTTTGTTTTTGAACAAATATGACATATATGCCGGTATGTGTTTCGTAATTTCTGGATATATTTGACATATATTATCATTAACAATAATCGTACCGTTTGGAATCTCTTCGACAAAGGCTTCTTGGTCATTAAATTTGTAAACATACAACGGAGTATCAGGTTTTATGTTTGATACACGGTCGTTGCTTTCTTGGTTGTGCGCCACATATCCATACCAATTACCAGAGGTTTGACGCACATGAATGTGTTGTATGTTCTGACCCAATATTTCACGAATATTAGATTCATATATCAATTTATTTGATCTGCTGTATATGAAATCAAATATGCCATTATTCGCAGCAGTAAGTTTTATTCTATTAGTGAAACTAACGCCGCCAAGGTCGTTGTCATGCAAAAAGACCATCGCGTTTCTGGTCATTCTGATTTTATATGTTGGTCTGCTATACGGAACATGAGAGTATTCATCGGAAATATCATGCAATGTGCGACAAAAATCTTGAACAGACTTAATTAATTCTCTTGTTGTTTTTTGTTTGTTTTCATTGCTCATAACACACTTCCAATCAAAAGGGTCATCGTGACCTGCGGCCGCTGGAATGTTTTTCAAGGCCAATCCGCGTTCTTCTCTGCTTTTCATATCTGACGGCAAAAGCAAATCAGTGGCTTCAAGTTTATAATAAATATGCGGTATAACTTTCATATCTTTGCTCTATATCAAAATGTCTGGTTTGAAAATACACAAAAATAATTTGTTTGTCAAATTTTTATACCGATATCACAAGCAATTGTTTCCTGTGAAATCAATCTTGCCATAGTGGCAGCGAAAGCGGATGACGGGGGCGAAGGGGTTACATCGGCACGTTGTGCCTGCGGTGCAACCATAACAATTTCACAGCGTTTCACTTGTGAAATTTACTTGTTGTCGAACTCAGAGACTTCGTTTCGGGGCCGTACACCAACACAATAAAAAATACCGCACAAGGCGGTATTTTCTATTGTGGCGGAGACGAAGGGGTTCGAACCCTTGATACAGTTTCCTGTATACGCGATTTCGAGTCGCGCGCATTCAACCAGCTCTGCCACGTCTCCACAAACTGAATTTGCAGTTGCAATTATATCTATATCAAATAAAAAATCAACGGTTTAATTTGGTTTTTATTCTTTTTGATTTTTTATGTCTGTTTCTGTATAATTAATCGTATGAAACCATTCTATCAACAAGTTTATGATGTCGTCGCAAAAATCCCTGTGGGGCGGGTCACAACATATGGCGACGTTGCAAAAATGTTGGGCCGTCCGCGTGCTGCACGATTTGTAGGATATGCGATGAATGCGTCGTGCGAAACAGATAATTTGCCGTGGCATCGCCTTACATTTTCAGACGGACGTTTGTGGGACGGCGAATGGGAAAAATATCAGCGCGATTTATTGACTGCCGAAGGTGTCGGTTTCACCGCCGACGGACGCATAGATGTTGAAAAATACAGATGGCGTCCAGAAAGCCTGAATGCGCCGGTTGATTTGCGCGATATGCCAATAAAGTTTTAATTCTTTTTGATTATTTTTTCATATATTTTTGATTTTGGTATTTGGCGCAGGGCGAAAAACCAAGTCAACACATTTAATTTTTTGTCTTTCAATCGCTTTTGCATCTCCGACAATGTTTTTGGTGCAGATTCTATGACTGGTAATCCAACTTCCCAATTAACAGGTGTTGACACTTTAAAAGCGTCGGTTGTTTGCAATGCAATTAATATTCGTCTGATTTCTGCCATATTGCGACCTGTGGTTTGCGGATAATATAAAATAGTGCGAATAATTCCTTTTGGGTCAATAAAGAATACGGCGCGCACTGTTTTGGTATCAGACGCATTATGGTGAATCATACCGTATAATTTGGATATTCTCATATCTAAATCTTCAATAACAGGAAACGTTATATTCACATTTTTCCAACCGTTAAAAATGATTTTATCATGTATAGATTGAAACCATGCCAAATGAGATGTTATTGCCCCAATTGATAATCCTATGATTTTAGTATTAAATTTTTCAAATTCATTCATCATAGATTGAAAAGCCATAAATTCGCTGGTGCAAACGGGTGTAAAATCCATCGGGTGCGAAAATAAAATAACCCAATGTCCCCGAAAATCTTCTGGGAATTTAACGCGACCGTTTGTTGTGTTGGCTTCAAAATAGGGTGCCGTGTCGCCAATCAATGGCAACGTGTTTTCGTGTGTTTGGATACAATCTGTCATAAAAAGAGCCTTTTTTTATCATAAAAATATTATCAATACAGATTTGTCGTCACAACAAGACACTTTTCTTAAATAAAAAAATAAAAATGTAATAAAAAACTTTATTTTTTCTAAAATATGATATGATAATATATAAAGTAATAACAAAAAGGTTTACGAATGAAACGGTCTGATTTAATAAGAAGCATCCAAGTGCAATTTAAAAATATGCGCGAAACTGATGCTATGGCGATGTTGGATACTGTCACAGACGAAATAAAGAACGCGGTTTCCAGACGATAATCGTATTGAAATTCGTGGGTTCGGCACTTTTCAACAACGCACACGTGCGACGAAAAACGGATATAACCCCAGCACGGGCGAATCAATGTTTTTGCCTGCGAATAAAACTATTCTGTTTAAACCAAGCCGTGAATTGACTAAAAAAATGAATGGATAATATAAAATGTCTGGTGGAATAAAAAATCACAATCGCGACAGATATGAACGTGTTCGCAAATTAATGTGGATAAAATGCGAAGCCTGTGGCCGATTGGTATATTATAAAGATTACAAAAATAATAATTATGTTTGTCCGCGCTGTGGTCGTGCGTTTATAATGACCCCAAAACAGCGTTTTGATTTGCTGTTTGATGATGTTTCATATCAGAAATTTGAATTGCCAAAAAATACAGATGACCCTTTGAATTTTATGGATCGAATCTCATATCAGGACAGATTAGCCGAAGCACGCGCTGATACCGGCACAAACGATGCGATATCAACTGCGGACGGCAAAGTGGGTGGCATAAACACAACTGTGTGTGTAATGAATGGCGATTTTATGATGGGGTCAATGGGACGTGCTGCTGGCGATGCTATCGTGGCCAGTATCGAACACGCCATTGAATTAAAAAATCCGTTTGTTATGGTGACATGCAGCGGTGGCGCACGTATGCAAGAAAACATCTTGGCATTAATGCAGATGGCTCGAACAACTGTCGCAGTGAACAGATTGCACGAAAATAAAATACCATATATTGTGATTTTAACAGATCCGACGTTTGGCGGCGTTTCTGCTTCGTTCGCTATGTTGGGCGACGTTCATATTGCCGAAGCGGGCGCACGTGTCGGGTTTGCAGGTCGTCGTGTAATTGAACAAAATATTCACGAAAAATTGCCGTCTAATTTCCAAACTGCGGATTATCTGTACGATCACGGTATGGTTGATATAGTTGTTCCACGTGTTGAATTAAAAGAGACATTGGAACGTGTGTTGCGGGTTTTAACTAAACAGCCATGTGATGCCAAAGTCATAGATATAAAAATGCCAAAATTCGATGCGCCTAAAAAATCTCGTGATATGGGTAAAACGCCTGAATACGATAGGGTCTTAATGGCGCGTAATGAAAACAGACCGCATTTCTTGGACTATGTTAATGGCATCGTTGATAATTGGACGTATTTGGCCGGCGACCGTTGTTTTGGTGAAGATGCCGCAATGGGGTCGGGTATCGGTTGTTGGTATGGTATTCCTGCGGTTATAATTGGCCAAGAAAAAGGACGTACAATCGAAACGCGTCAACAACATCGTTTTGGTATGCCAAACCCCGAAGGATACAGAAAGGCACAACGTATGATGAAATTGGCTGAAAAATTTGATTTGCCGTTAATTTCATTGTTTGATACGGCTGGTGCATTCGCCGGTGGGGCTGCCGAAGAACGCGGCCAATCCCAAGCGGTCGCTGCGACTATTGCCATGGGGTTAAAAATGCGCGCACCATATGTCGCCGTCAATGTAGGCGAAGGTGGTTCGGGTGGCGCAATTGCGATTGGTACAGGTGATCGTGTAATGATGTTGGAAAACGCGATTTATTCTGTAATTGCACCTGAATCTTGCGCCAGTATTTTATGGAAAGATAATAAATTCAAGGCCGATGCGGCAACCGCATTAAAATTGACTGCGCGTGATATGGCGTCGTTGAATGTGATTGATAAAATCATCAGCGAACCATCGGGCGGCGCACAAGCAGATTGGCAAACAACGATGGAAATGGTTGCTAAATCTGTTGCGGACGCAATTAGTGAATTACAGGAAATCCCCGTGGACGAATTGCCGTCTTTGCGTGCTAAAAAATTCTTGTCCATGACACGCGATGTTGAAATATATCAACCGGACCGCGTCCCCGAAGAAAAACAAGTATAATTAAAATTTATTATTTTATTAAATAGTGCTTGATTTTTTTTCTTTGGGTTTGATATAATCACCACGCAATCACGAAAAACGGAGCGTTGGCAGAGTGGTAATGCAGCGGATTGCTAATCCGTGACCGTAGTAATGCGGTCCATAGGTTCGAGTCCTATACGCTCCGCCAGTTTTTGCGCCGAAATGGCGCGAAAAATGGTGGAAAATAAGATGCTACGAGAACCGCATAGGTTCGACACGTAGCAGATTTGGCAAAGCGGTAGCGCCGGACAAATCGTTGCGAGTGGAGAGGGGTATCCCCGCCGCGACAGCGAGAAGGGGAGTCCAGTCCTATACGCTCCGCCAGTTTTTTCGCCGAAATGGCGCGAAAAGTGGTGGAAAGGCATGATTTTGCTTTTTTTTATATGACCATTCATGGCCTTTTGTTACAAACAACCACGGGAAAGGATTCTTCATGAAAACAAAACTCATTACATTTGCATCAATGTTTGCTTTGGCTGGCTGTTTCGGTGGGGGTACCAGTGATAATTCTTTTTATGCACCGGCGCCGGTGGATATTCGGACTTCGAATTTATCAATATCGTCCAATATCGATAACGAAACGCGGCGTACCGCGCACGTCATTGATTCTTTGGGGTCTGATTATTATGATGATGTCAGTGGGGGCATTGTTTCAAATCCTGTGGCGCGTGGTGCAGGTATGCGCAATAATGGCGATAATATTTGCAAAAGTCCGCGCGATTGCAACGATATTGCGTTTAATAATATGAAACAGTGGTTGATTGACAATATTGATTCTTTTGATGAATGGGACGACAACCAAAAATTGCGTCAGGCTTTGAAAATGGCTGGATTTGGTTCGCAATTGTCAGGCAATTGGGAGGATATCAAAGCGTGGGCTCAGGCGAATATAAACACAATACGTGACCAAGCCCAAGAAATTTATGATGAATTGGGTTCGCACCAAGATTTTGACATCACACAATCTGATTTTACTGTGATGGATAATTCTGGGTCAGATACAACAAAGTTGAAGTTTTTAGTCAATGATGAATCTAAGATTACAGAAATTGTTGTCGAACAGGAAAAAGGCACGCCATATCAAAGTGATATTTATGGAGTTAGGGATCAAGATACATCCCATTTCCATGTCGGTGGTCGTGTATATGAATATAAATTGTCTAACATAGCGCCACAATATGACCCAGATTCAAACGGTTCGCGCTATATATCATTTGAATCTCCAACAGAATTAAGTTTGGAACAGATTCGGGCAAAATTGGTAGCGATTGCCGATTACGAAATATCTTTGGGTGAAGATGGTTTTTTTGGAACATTTAACAACAATTGTACGCCGCAAGACGTTTACAACGCACTGATTTTGCAAATCAACGGCTTGACTGACGATTGGGAAAATCTGACCATGGCATCAGAACTTCAAGATTATGTGTTTAACGTAGATTCGTATGGAAAACACGTCGGTTTGGCATATTCTGATTTTGGTATGTTACGGGTGTTGGAATCTTCTGATGACATAGACCCAGATCAAACGTATCATGGGGGTTATAATGCTAATCTTGTTTCTGACGAACATATGACAGAATTGGCTCAAAATACCGACACGGCTATGACATTTAATGGTCGCGCCGCAGGACGTGTTATAAATATGCAGGCAGAAAATCATAACGAAGATGCAACCAGCACTTACAACATTATGTATCTGGACGGTGACGCATCTTTGACTTTCCAAGGTGGCGAACATAGTACCGAAACATTGGCTATGGAATTTCCAGATTGGTATGATGTCACAGTGGTTCGTACTGATAGGGACAATGATAGTGCAACGATAACATTTAACAATTATACTAATCAATCAGACGATGCGGCGCTTTACATGTTCCGCACCCCGGGACAAGTGACTGGTCATGCTGAATATACACCGGAACATTTTGTAGGACAAAGCAATGTTGATACAAATGGCGACGGAAAGGAAGGGCCTCAAGAAGGGGCGTTAGCCATAAACTATTATGCTGCAACCCCATCCTCTAATCCGTCAGAATCTGGCGGATATGCCGCATATTCTGAAGCAGAACCTGGATTTCAGGGTGCAAATAACACTGATATGATAAATCGTCTGGAATTTCAATCTGCATTTGGTGCGATACGGCAATATTAATGGGCTGAAAAAAAGCATTGATTTAATTCGCATTTTTTAATACGCTGGTATCAGGCAATGAATATAGTTGTTGCTTTGGGCCTTTTGTGTAATGGTGATGCGCCCACAATAAATAAAACAACAAAAGGAAGGACAACATGAAAAAATACCTGTATTTAACATCTTTATTGGCACTTAGCGCTTGCTTTGGCGGCGGTTCTGGTACTGGTGGTGGCACTGCGCCGGCCCCAACGGCCAACGCCAGTGTGGCTTTGTTTGATGGACTAATCAGCCAAGAAGGCGTTGCAAGTAATCACAATATTACAAATATGACTTCTGGTATTGTCGTTGCAACCGACGGTTCGTCACATGCAATTCGTTCAGGACACGTGACATCTGGCGGCCATACATACAATGTTTATGATTTAAGCGACGTTCAATTCAAAATCGCTGAAAATCCGGATATGGCTTCTTTCCAATTCGCAATTGATAATGGCACTGGCCGTATCGCCAAAGTGACCGAAACTTTGGGTGGTGTGTCGGCTACTATTGATAGAATAGGCGATACGCAACGTTTCAACGGTCCTATGTTTGAATATGTTTCAAACACTAATGACGGGGCGGTTACGCACCGTATCGTTGATGATGGAACCATTACTATGGACTATTTGGAAAGTATCGCTGCAACCGGTTCAAACGGCCACTGGAACCGTATTGATGAAATTCTGGATATAAACACCGAAGGAACAGAATTAACATTCTCTGATTTTGGTAATTTTAATCCAGTGTATCGTTCAAAACATAAAAATCTAAATGAAACCATGCTGGCTCATATACGTGACGCCGAAGCACACATCACAGAATATCTGAACGATGAAAACAATACAGATACTGACGATTTAATAGATTGGTTAACAGATCAGGGTTATAACGATTTAGTTGGTGACAATCATAATTATAAAACACTGGATGAACGAGAAAACGAATTTGCTAACTCTAAAGATTACCAATTGTTTGCTGGCGGATATGCCATACAACATGGTCAATTGGTTGATACTTTGACACCAACCGATGGTATGCATTTTACCGGTAAAGCGATTGGACGTGTATATTCGTCGATTCAAAGCAACGGTGTTGATCGTGCTGAATTGTTGAATCAATATCAAATCCCGTACTATACAGAAGAAGATGGACAGAACAAAATATATCACCTGGCAGATGGAAATGGCAATGTTGCTTCGTATACAGAAGCCACTGTGCCAGGTGCCATAAAAGATGCTGCTCGACATATTAATAGTGCTGGGCACGATATGGCAGAAGTGTATGCCGCTAACAACGCCACGCTGGAAATCAATGGTGATACTGCAACATTAAGTATGCCTTTTGCAGCCCAGGGATTTTATGATGTGACAGCAACCAAGGTTGGCGATGCTGATGCAACATTCGAATTTGATAACAAAAACAGCAATTTGCCCACATACCTGGCGAAAGATGCGTCTGTTGACATTACTGAAACCAGCGATAGGTTTGGCTATTATGGTATCGATACGCCATCCGAAGCGGCTGGAACCGTCAGATACTATAATGAAAAAGTACTTGACGGAACCGTCGATGAGCCAAACGCATGGCGTGAATGGGAATTCCAGGGCGCATATGGCATGAAGAAAGACAATTGATGTTAAAGAAAATTGTCGTTTTATTGATATTGGTTCAGCCCATGTTCGCATGGGCTGAATCTGGTATAAAAGAAACCAAGAAAGAAAACGGAACGACTGAATTTACAATGTCCGCGTTAGACGCGGTAAAAATCGCGGGCAACATGGTCTATGCCGGCGATTAGGAGAGGGCGTTGCAAATTTTAACTATGATGCCCCAGACTAATAATTTGCCGATTGAAATTGAACGGTGGTTTTTGCTTGCCCAAATCGAACAAAAACGCGGCAATATTGATGAAGCAATTAAAATATATAAAAAGATATTGGACGATCAACCAGATTTGGCCAAGGTTCGATATGAACTGGCACTTTGTTATATGGCAAAAAAACAATGGTATCGTGCAGATTATCATTTGCGGTTGGCTATGGCGGGGCAGGACATACCCGATATTGTAAAACAACAGATGATGTATTACCGCTATGTCGCGCGTAAAAATAAACGTTGGAATGTCTGGTTTAATTTTGGTGCCGCACCTGATAATAATGTAAATCAGGCGTCTGGGGGGACGGAATGCCTGAACGGTTATATGGGGTTTTATGGGTGTACAGAATACACAAAACCTGAACATGCGGTTGGATATAATTTGCTTTTGGGCGGAAATTATGAATTTGTTTTGTCTGACCATTGGCGGTTAAAAAACGAAGCGAACATATACAGCAATATATACGACAAACATAAATACGATGATTTATACCTTTCACTGGCATCGGGGCCGCGGTATATATGGGAACGCGGTGATGTCTGGTTGGCCGGAATTGCGTCGCGTCGTTGGTACGGTTGGGATCGATATAATTGGTCGGCAGGCGGAAAAATAGACACGCACTATGATTGGTCTCGTAAATTATCTACTGGATTATCTTTGCGTGTATTAAATAATGATTACGATGAATACGGCGATTATATGAATGGTCAAACATATAGTGTTGCGCCACACATCACGTATTCTTTGGATTCTACGAAATATATTGTTTTGCACGGTGGTGTTGATAGGGATACTGCGGTGCGGGACGTGTATGCGAATTGGCGTTACAATGTCGGAATAGGCTTTGGCGCAGAAATCCCATGGGGATTCAGTGTATATTTTGAACCGTCTTTTTCGTGGACTGATTATGACGGCGCACGTTGGGTCGTCCAAGATAATGATTTTAAGCGGATTGTTGAACACGATTTTACCCAGCGTTATACGATGTCTATTTCGAATAACAAAATAGATTATTGGGGATTTGTGCCGACTGTGACGATTTCATATACTAATCGTGATTCAAATATTCACGCACGCGAATACGAAAAATGGTCGGCGGAATTTACTATGCGGCAAAAATTTTAATGGTATTGAATTTTTGTTTTAATTGGCTATCGAAGATAAAATGGAAAATGGCGCGGTGCGCGATCATAAATCTGTTTGGGATATTGCTAAATTTTATCTGGACGAATTTTTGCGTGATGCGGCCGGTTGGACGGTTATGGATACTGTCGACGGATTTAAACTGGTGAAAAAACAGTAAAAATTTTTATAAAAAACTACTTGAATATAGCGCATTTTGTGCTATATTACATCACGTCTTGAAAAAGAGGAATATTCATGAATTACCCATATATGCCTAAATCCACAGCCCTTTGGTTGATTGAAAATACCGCGTTGACATTTGAACAGATTGGTGAATTCTGCGGCTTGCATGAATTAGAGGTTAAAAATATCGCCGATGCTGAATCAAATAAAATGCAAGGGTTAAACCCAATTTTGAACGGTCAGATTACCCGTGAAGACATTGAAAAATGCGAAGCGGACCCGTCGGCGCGTTTGACTTTGCGTGACGCCATTGTCGAAGCACAAAAGAAACAAAACAAGAAAGGTGTCGGATACACACCAAAATTGCATCGTCAAAATCGTTTGGGTGGTATTTTGTGGATTGTCAAAAATTATCCAGAATTATCAGATGGCCAAATCGCCAGATTGATGCGCAGTACGAATCCGACTGTGAAATCTATTCGCGAAAAAACACACAATTCGTATTCGATGATTCAAATCCAAAGCCCACTGGTTTTGGGGTTGGTTTCTGAATCTGCTTTGCACGAAGCGATTGCCAAAGCGAACAAATCACACAAATAATTTTCTGTTTTTACAATAAATCAAAGGTTTTTTCATGGCTAAAAAACTAGATGACGCGACAAGATTACTAGTAGATTCTTTGCCGGAAAGTTTGAAAGAATTGGCATTGTCTGCAAACGAAGTAGGCTATCTTTCCAAAATGGATTTTGACGCCGCGATTGCCGCAGACGAAGTCCCAGACGAAGAACAAGACGAAGTTCTGGATTTCTTTAAGCAAGATTTGGGATTGGAAGTTCTGGAAACAGACGGCGATCGTTTTTCGCGTGAAATGGAAAAATATTACGAAGAAGACGATGAAAACTATAATCGTGATAAAACCCGCGATTTATTGAATGCTGACGCCGAACAGGTTGATGTTAACGACGAAGATTACGAATATTACGCAAAACAATTGGAACGCAGTTCGACCGGAAATCTGGTTTTGGGCGTCCAAGATTCTGTTCAATCGTATTTGAAACAAATTGGCACGGTACAGTTATTGACTGCGGCGGGCGAAATTGCAATTGCACAACGCATAGAGGCTGCATCTCGTTTGATGGTCTATGGCCTTTGCGAAAGCCCAATGACTATTCAGGCTATGTTGGATTGGTTTCAACAATTAATGAATGGCGACATTCGTTTGCGCCATATCATAAATTTAGAAGTTATGTATTCCAGCGAATCTGAACAAAAATCATTGGCGGCATTGGCAGATACCCTTAAATCCAAAGGTGTCGATAGGGTTGATGATTTAAATGACGATGATTTGGACGATTTGGAAGAATCAGTCGAAGCCGAAGAAGACGATGATGACGATTTGGGCGATGACGACGATGAAGATGTCAAAAAGGACGATTCTCAACGTGGTTCTTCGGGTGTTCCAATTCCAGTAATGGAAGAATCTTTGATGCCGATGATTACGGATTTGTTCACAAAAATCAAACGCGTATTTACCGGTATGCAAAAATTGCAGGCGAAACGTTTGGAAAACCTGATTACGTCGTCTAAGCCGGACGAAGCGTTGGAAAAGAAATACAACAAATCGCGTCTGGAATTGTTCGAATATGTCGGCAAAATCCGCCTGAACGACGACAGAATCAACGAAATTATGGAAAAATTAACTCAGCGCGATCAATTGTTGATGGGGTTAGAGGGCAAAATGTTGCGCCTTGCGCTGTCTTGCAAAATCAAACGCGAAGATTTCTTGGCCGAATATGTTGGAAACGAATTGAACAAAAATTGGGTCAAAAAACTGGCGAAGAACAAGAGTGCTGCATGGCAAAATTTTGCTAAAAATCACCAAGAAAATGTTCTGAAAATCCAAGAAGATATCACTGCGATTGCCAAAGAAACAGGCCAACCGACATCTGAATACAAAAAGGTTGTTGAATTGGTGCGTCGTGGCCAAAGCGAAGCGGCCCGCGCAAAACGCGAAATGATAGAAGCAAACTTGCGTTTGGTTATTAAATTCGCGAAAAAATCCAGTAATCGCGGCCTTGGGTTGGATTTTTCTGATTTGGTCCAAGACGGCAATATCGGTTTGATGAAGGCGGTTGATAAATTCGACTATCGTTTGGGTAATAAATTTTCTACATATGCCACAAACTGGATTCAACAGGGTATTTCACGCAGCATTGCCGACCAAGCGCGCACCATTCGAATACCTGTGCATATGATTGATAATATTCATAAAATTCAACGTGCAACGCGGCAATTTATGCATAAATACGGTCGTCAGCCAACTGCCGAAGAATTGTCAAAGATTATATATCTGCCGGTTGACAAGATTCATAAGGCAATGAAGGTAAATCTGCGTCCGATTTCATTAGAGGCCCCAGTTGGCACCGAAGACGACAGTTCGCGTATCGAAATCATCGCAGACGAAACGGCGAAAAATCCATTCACATCTGCGGCACAGCAAAATTTACGCAAAATTGTCACGCAAATTTTGTCTGAATTGGATCCAAAAGAAGAAACTGTTTTGCGTCAACGTTTTGGTATGTCCACCAACAAAACCAGCACACTGGAAGAGGTTGGCGAATATATCGGTGTGACACGTGAACGTATCCGCCAGATTGAACAAAAGGCGCTGAATAAATTAAAACATCCAACACGCGCCCGCAAATTACGTAGTTTCTTGGAAGATTAATAAAAAAAAGCCCGCAATATTTTTGCGGGCTTTTGTGAAAAATATGGGGGTAATATATATGAAAAACATAGTTTTATTTTGTACTGGCAAATCCAGCAGCGGCAAAAGCACTTTCATCAAAGAAGTTTTACCACAAAATAGTTTTTATAAATTGAAATCTGCCACAACACGCCCCAGACGCGAAGACGAACTGGATGGTCGCGATTATTATTTCCGTGACGAAGCATATTTTGAAAAGGGCAATTTTGCAACATACCTATGGGTCAACGAAGCGCACTGGGAAATCGGTGTTCCAAAATGGCTATATGGGGTTCCTGAATTTGAAATTTTCGATCATGTCGGACAAAATTTTACATATGACGTGATTCAGCCGAAATATATACGGCAAATGATAGATTGGTTTCATAAAAAAAGATTAGATAGCAACTATGATTTCAAAATAATATGGTTTCAACCAATGATAAACGCGCAAAATATCATTAAAAAACGCGTAAATATGCCAGACGATGAAAAAATCAGACGTGAAAATACTTGCGATATGAAAGATTTTGTTTCGGCGAATTTGGAACCTGATTTTACGCTGCAATTTGACCCGCAGAGCGGGTATCATATGTCGGCCAAAGGTGATGATGTCTGTATATTGCCATCATTGCGTATGGACGTTTTATTGGCGCAATATAACCGATACAAAATGAATATAAAATAATTCCAGCGTTTTATAAAAAATCACTTTTTGATTTTTTTCAGTGACAAGGTTTTCAAAATATGGTATTATACCCATGAACCTGATTAGGGTTCGGGGCTTTGATAGGCCCAGAGTATGACGGTGCGAAAAGCATCGTAAAGGTTTTCGGTGCATCGCACCGTATTTCCCCGATATATGGTCGGGGTGCCGCTGGCAATATAACACGGCTTGTCCGAAAGGCCCACGGAATCAATCATACTCTGATTTATCAACACCCCGACCACCTTTTTCTGGTGGTCGTTTTTTTATAGTTCCCCTCCGTTGGGGGGGTGACACGGAGTGTTGTTTAAAAAAACAATTCCACTTCGCCCTATCGGGCTATGTGGGGTAAAGATAAAGGAGAAACGAAAATGAATAAAAAACGAATCATATCATTGGCAATATGGCTTGCGCTGCCGTTTGCTGCAAACGCAACCGATCCGGT
>CAMZDE010000015.1 GCA_947305255.1 uncultured Alphaproteobacteria bacterium | reverse complement strand
ACAAAATCAACTGTGAAATCTGCGCGTATCGTTGGTGACGTGATGGGGCGTTATCACCCGCACGGCGATTCGTCTATATACGAAGCGATGGCGCGTATGGCCCAAGATTTTTCGATGGGTGAAATGTTGGTCCAAGGTCAGGGTAACTTTGGTTCGCGCGACGGCGATAAACCGGCGGCTATGCGTTATACAGAGGCGCGTTTGTCAAAACTGGGTGCGTCGTTGATGGAAGATTTAGACAAAGATACTGTGGATTGGCAACCGAATTTTGACGGCACGTTACAAGAACCAATTGTTTTGCCGACTAAGTTTCCAAATTTCTTGGTTAACGGTGGGTCAGGTATTGCAGTTGGTATGGCAACAAATGTTCCAACATATAATTTGGGCGAAGTTTGCAACGGTATTTTGGCTGTGTTGGATAACAAAGATATTTCAGACGACGAATTGTTTTCAATTATTCCAGGGCCCGATTTTCCCACAGGTGGAATTATTATGGGACACGCCGGCGCGTACAAGGCGCACACGACGGGTCGTGGTTCAATCATAGTTCGTTCGAAAACACATTTCGAAACAATACATGATCATCCGGCTATTGTGATTGATGAATTGCCGTATCAGGTGAACAAGGCGCAATTGATTATCAAAATCGCTGAATTGGTCAAAGACAAAAGAATCGAAGGAATCTCTGATATTCGTGATGAATCGTCAAAAGAAGGTCTGCGCGTCGTTATCGAATTGAAACGTGACACCATGCCAGAGGTTGTATTGAATCATTTGTTCCAAGACACCGAAATGCAATCTAATTTCCCTGTGAATATGATGGCGTTGAATCGCGGTCGTCCAATGTTGTTCACTGTGCGCACTGTGTTGGACGCATTTATTGAATTCCGCGAAGAAGTTATTCGTCGTCGCACTATATTCGATTTGAACAAAGCGCGCAATCGTGCGCATACTTTGTTGGGATTGTCGGTCGCGTGCGGCAATTTGGACGAAGTTATCAAATTGATTAAAGAATCTGCAAACCCAGATGATGCGCGCGCGGCATTGATTGCACGTGGTTGGGCGGCGTCTGATATTGAATCTTATATCAATTTGATTGATGACCCGAATACGGAATACAAGGATGGAATGTTCTATATGTCCGAAGATCAGGCAAAGGCTATTTTGGAATTGCAATTGCATCGTTTGACTGGTCTGGAACGTGATAAAATTCATAATGATTTGACTGAATTGGGTGCAACGATTAAAGATTTGTTGGCAATATTGGGCAGTCACGAACGCATAGTTCAAATTATTCGCGATGAAACAACCGCGGTGCGTGATAATTGGTCGCAACCGCGCCGTACTGAAATATCTGATGCAGAAATCGACATCGATATCGAAGATTTAATCGCCCGCGAAGATATGGTTGTGACTGTGTCGAATACTGGCTATATCAAACGCGTCAGTTTGGATACATACCGCGCGCAAAAACGTGGCGGAAAGGGGCGCAATGCGATGACAACCAAAGATGACGATTATGTTGTAAATGTGTTTGTTGCAAATACTCATACGCCGTTGCTGTTCTTCTCGTCTAAGGGATTGTGTTATAAATTGAAAACATATAAATTACCAGAAGCGGCCGCCGCAGGCAAAGGTCGCCCATTGGTAAATCTGTTGCCATTGACCGAAGGCGAAACAATAACTGCGATTTTGCCAGTCCCCGAAGATGAAGTTAAACGCGTCGCTGAATCTGGTGTTGAACATTTCTTGATGTTTGCAACGGCGTCAGGAACTGTGCGTCGTAATCGTATGTCTGATTTTGATTCGATTCGCGCGAACGGAAAAATCGCGATGAAATTAGACGAAGGCGACACTTTGATTTCTGTTATGCCGTGTAACGAAGACCAAGATGTATTCTTGTCAACGTATCGCGGTCGTTGCATAAGATTTGCGGTTCCTGAAATTCGTATATTCGCAGGCCGCAATTCAACTGGTGTTCGCGGAATTACTTTGCAGAAAGATGACTATGTAATCGGAATGGCGATGTTGAATCATGGTGAATCTGATTCTGTGGTGCGTGCCGCATATGTTAAACAAAGCCGTGCGTTGCGTCGCGCAATGACAGGTATCGAAGAAGAAGCCGACGCCGAAGAAGAAAACACAACATTGGTGTTGTCTGATGAACAAATGGCGAAAATGGCGTTGCGTGAAGAGTTCATTTTAACAATTTCTGAAAATGGATTTGGAAAGCGTACTTCGTCATATGAATATCGTTTAACACATCGTGGCGGTGGCGGATTCACCAATATTAAATTAGGTGGCAAAAACACTGCGGTCGCGGGTTCGTTCCCTGTGCGTGACGCCCAAGATATCATGATGGTAACTAATGGTGGAAAAATTATTCGTACACCGGTCGCAGACGTTCGTATCGCAGGTCGTTCAACAGCCGGTGTAACATTGTTCCGTACGGCTGAAAATGAAAAGGTTGTGTCTGCAATCGCAATCGATCACGAAGACGAAACGGAAGAACCAGAAATTGTTTCTGAAACCGCCGTCGAAAGCGAAGTGTCAGAATAATTATAAAAAGGGTGCGCAGGCTATGGAAAAACAAGATTTGTATTTTGTTCCGATAAACGAAGTTGCAAAACGTTTGGATATACCTGCGCATACTTTGCGTTATTGGGAAAAACAATTTGGCAACGCGATAAAGGCAACGACTGGGGCGGCGGGGCGTCGTTATTATAGACCCGAAGTTGTCGAAAAAATCGCGACTATAAAAACATTACTTTATGACCGCGGAATGACAATTGCCGGTGTCAAAAAAATGATTCACAATGGTGAATTTTCTGCGATTGAAAATGCTGTTCCTGTGCGTTCTGAAATCGTGGCGTCGGAAATAGACGATTCTGAAATTGATTTGGCAATTGATTTGTTAAAACAGGCAGATGAATTGTTGTAATCTTTGCGCATAAAATATTTTTATGATATAATTCCCAATATCAAGAGGTTTTTTATGAAAGACGCAATCGCGTATGCTCTGTTGTCTGTTTATACTGTTTTAGAAGTTATCGCATACACCCCGCAATTGATTAAATTATTAAAGACAAAACATGCAGATGATTTAAGTTGCACCAGTTGGTTGACATGGTTTATCGCCGATGCGTGTTATTTAAGTTATGTTTTGTTGGAAAGTCCGGATTGGGGTGTCATATTTATTTGCCTATTGGATTTGGCATTTATAATTTCAGTATTTTGTTTAACGATATATTATCAGAAACGAAACAAGCGCCACAACCGCCGCAAAAAATAAAATCTGATTAACACTTCTAGTGACCGGCGTTATTCCGCCTTTTTTTCCGCGGCGCGATGCTAAAATCTCGCTGTACCAATAGTGTAAGCGGATGGCATCCGCCTGCGCAGCTGCTTAATCGCATTGAATTACTAATCATTTTGTATGAATTTTTTTCGAAAAATGCGCTAGCTACGGCGCGATGCTCAAATTTCTTAATTGTGCGCTTTGCGCGCAATAACGAAATTTGGCAGTCCCAATGGGAATCGAACCCATGTCGTCAGAATGAGAATCTGATGTCCTGACCGCTAGACGATGGGACCACTAACTTTAAATGCTTTCGCGTTGTTGCTGCGCCATTATACGACATAAAAATGCAATAATCAACGATGTCAATGCGATTTTTAATATCGCGGTTATTATCATTCGAACCTTTACACTCATAACGTCGCGTGTAAACCATTCTGTAAAGAAATCGCGCTTTGGGCCACTGAAATCAACATAGTCTGGTGTGACATCAATACGGCCGTTTTTATTAATTTTTACAGTTATATATCCAAAACGCGGATTTTCAGGATTGCGAACGCTTTGTCCACTGGCCGGCGTAGTCCAAAAATCTATGTTTGCAAATTTCGCGTGCGAGAAAAAGTGGACGTGTCCAAAGAACATAGCATTTATTTTGTATTTTTTTATAATCGATTCAAATTTTTTTGTTGATTCTGCATCTGTAATATGGGCTTCGAAAAAATCAGGTCTGGAATTGACGGGTGGCACATGTCCAAAAATCACACAGTTTTTAAACATAGGACGAATTTTTTTCAACGTGTTATCCAACCATACCAATTGTCCGTCGTCCAAAGACTGTTCAGATGAATCCAATGTTACAAACAATGTGTTGCCGTACCCAAACCAATAATAGCGCGCACCTATCACTGTTTCATAAAATGATGTATCGGTGTAATGCTTTTTTGTTAACCCAACACGCCGTGTAATATCGTGATTCCCCGGCAAAGTGTACATTGGCGTATTGTTCAACAATGGTTTAATATCATTCAACATCCAATAATACGATGTAACGGACGCGTTTGTTGTCATATCGCCCATATACATTACAAAATCATATTTGTTCGCGTCCATCGCGTGTGACAATACATTGCGCAGAACGCGATTGTTCGAACCTGTGTCCGACACCAACAAAATAGAAATTTCAGATTTGTCATTCGCGATAAATTCAGATTGCGGATTATGAAAATCGCGTATCGCGTTGAAATAGCGGTCTGAAAAATAAGTGTGCGCGCCCAAAAACAAAAAAGCGCAAACAAATGCCGCGATTGAAATTCCGAAAAATATTTTTGATACGATTTTAAAGGCGCTCTTGATTTTCATTTGATTTACCCCTTGTTTCTTTGATTGATATTAAAACATGACGAATAATTTTTGCAATAAAAAAATACCCCGCTTGACGGGGGCAGAATATAATTACCTTTGACGCCAACTGACGGATAGGTCGCGATCATCTGTTAATATAAAACCGTTCCGTAACCAAAATTTAAGTGCGTTCGCCACGCTTTTTCCGCATAATTCGCGCCCTATATAGGCTTTTTCTAATGCTTGTGCTGCGCTGGTTCCAACACGTCTGTATTTTTTATATGGTTCATAATTATGTCTGAAAATATAGTTCACTTCGAAATAGTGCACGGTTGTGCGTTCGGAATCATCTTCGCATAGTGCGAAAGCCAAAAAATCATCTGTTTCGTTGAAATTGTTTCTGATAGTATCTGGACCGGCCAGCAAGAATAAACGCAACGTATTATCAGAAATAAATTTGTGTCTGGAAATTTTATATTGCACCGCCCCACAGTGTTCAAAAGGTTTGCAAACGGTTTTAATTTTTTCTTTGGTTTTGTCATCTGGTTTGACGGCAAATTCCAGAAAATAGCAATCTTTGGCAACGTATGTCCCGTCGTCCTGACATGTTAATACAGGAACATGTGCATCGATAACGCTATAATCTTGGTACGCAGTGAACATATTAAATGCTTATAAATGGTCTTATTTTGTTTTTGCGTCGAAAATATCGCCGATTAACATGCTAAGCGGTGTGGCATAAACATCAATCAACCATGCCGGCATATCGCCAGTTTCAAAAGTCTTAGTTTTAGTATTTGACATATTGTGTGCCCTTTTTTGTCTTGTTATTGTTTGTATAATAATACAAAAATATAAATTGTCAATATTTTTATTGGGGCGGGGAAACAAGTACATCTGAAAACAATCAAAAATTTAGTATTGCGCGGTATGGGTGTTTTGTGATATAGTAACCTTGTCACGAAGTGTTTTCGTGATGGGGCTTAAGAACCTCGTTTCAGTATTCGTCCTTGGATGGACGTTAATTATCTCCGATCATAATGGTTGGAGGGCCGTGAATATCTTGAATAAACGGCGCAATTTTAATACTGAATTGTTCTTAACCTCCAACCACCTTTATACAAAGGTGGTTGTTTTGTGTTGTGATAACCAAAGCAAAGGAGAGGACGAAATGAACACAAAAACAATCTTAACTTTGGCCGTAATCGCGGCATTACCGTGTGCCGCAACGGCAGAAAACATATCGGGGGCGATGTATACCGCACCAAGCACAGCGGATAATAATCACCCCGCACCAACAACCAGTGCAAACCCGCTATATGGTCGTGTGAATATAGACACCGCCGACCAAGAACATATCGCCACCACCGCATATGTAAAGGGTGCGTATAATAGCGCCATCGCCGCAGTGAATACATCAATTGGTGAAGCAGTATCAGAAACACTTCAGGTTCTTGAACAACAACAAGTGTATCAAGATAGATTGACAACAAGTGGTGGTGACGAAATATCAACAACCGTGGTTGGGTTTATGGATAACTATTTGCAAGACATGGCTGAGAGCTCGGCAGAAGGTGATGAAAATGGTTTTGGTGAAGCTATGGACGATATGCTGAATTATGCGGGTGACGGTGCGCTTGTGACTGCTAGAGCAGTAGCGTATAGTTTTGATGCGATGGGCACAGTTTTTAATAATAAAATAGACACAGTTCAGAGTTCTATAAACAATAAACGTGTTGAAATATACACTACGTGGAATAACGATAATGCAAAACAACAGGTTGCGTTTGTGACCGCGCAATAATTAATTCTGGGTATGGTGTGTTTTCTTGCTCATGCCTGTGACCCGCAACATAGTTGCGGGTTACAAATCTTTGGTTCAAAACTAATATTAAAACAAATGTTTTTTGGTTTTATTTTTATATGTTTTTTACTATAATCCTGATTGGCAAATATCAAAGGAAAACCAAAATGAAAGTATCTGTAAAAAATAAAAACGATTCAACATGGTTCGTGGTCGCATTACAAGAAGAATTTTCTTCGGATAAACACAATGTTTTATATACTGGTATGGGGAAAGTAAATGCGGCGATGTCTGTGCAGTGGTTAATTGATAATTTTAATGTAACAAAGATTATAAATGTCGGATCTGCGGGCGGTAACCCACGTAAAGTCGAAGCAAACCATGTATATAACATAGGAACCACAGTTGATAGAGATTGGTGTTTCCCAGACAGTGGTTGTGTGACATCTTTGACGAATAATGATGCGGGGCCTGAATCAAAAACATGTTTTACCGGCGATAGTTTTGTGACTGATTGGAACAATGATTATGAAATAGTAGATATGGAAGCCTTTGCGATAGCCAAGGTTTGTAATGCTCCAGAAAATAATGTGCAATTCAGTTGTTATAAATATATAAGTGATAATGGAAATGGTGATGATTGGCGTGAAAGTTTAATAAAATGTAATAAAATATTTAATGAAATGTTCGATTAAAACAAAACCGGCAAAATGCCGGTTTTATTCTGTGATTGTTAGGCAAATGGGGGCTGCGCACGGATTGTAATTCCCACTCGCTTTGGCTCGTGGGCCCCTTTCACTTCGCTTCGCTACGTTACGAACCAAACAACTATGTTGTGTGGCCTAATTCCAAAAGCCCCCCAAGCCAATATTAAAACGCACCACAAGGGTGCGTTTGAATATTGGTTGGAGCGCACGGATTCGAACCATGATAAAGAGAACCAAAATCTCTTGTCCTACCATTAGACGACGCTCCAATGGACAGCGTTATTATATATTCCTTTTTGTTTTTTTCAATAAAAAAATGCTCTTTGGTGAAATTATGTCAAAAATGGTCAAAAATTTTCTGAAAAAGCCACTTGACTTTTGTCATATTGATACATATAATCGTTAAAAATTTTAATGATTTGTTTCCTGAATAATCAACTGGATGGGGGTGTTTTATAATGACGCATGCCGAAGTGACAAATTTAATGGCGGAAAATATGCGAATTGTTGGTCGTTTATCAAGCCGTCTGAATCCATTGTTTGAAGAGGTTTCAAAAAATTCGCGTCAACAAATGTCTGTGTTGGTGCGCCTGTATTTGGCGGGAAAAATCAAATTGAAAGATTTTGCCAATCGCGAAGTAATTTCAACTGCGAATTTATGCAGTGTGTTTCGTAAATTAGAGGCGGACAAATTGGTTGTGCGCTCTATTGACCCAAACGATCATCGTGACACGTGGTACGAAGTGACGCGGGCTGGGAAAAATCTGGCGGAAAAATTGATAGATAAATTTATGGTTGGTCTTGAAAATTTGTGTAAGGTTTTGCCAACCGAAGATGAAGATGCGTTGGCTGAAACTGTGCGTGTCATGAACAGAATTTTGAAAAAGATGGAGTTATTAAATGCGTAAATTTATGTTATGGTTGTTATCTGTGCTTTTCGTTGCGCCTGTGTGTGCTATGGATTTATCGTTTGATGATGCCGTGGAAAAAATAGTTGCGGAATCAAATGATTTGAAAACAGCCGAAGCCAATGTGCAAAAGGCGCGTGCGCAATTAAGAGCGGTGAATGCAAATCGTTGGATGGCGATTGATGGGACTGTTTCATATATGAATTTGGTTGATCCTGTGCGTCCGTTCAGTTCAAACGGTGTTGAAATTCCGTCGGATATTGGTGCATTGTTGGGCAATGTTTTGCCTATAACTGCGGTCCCAGATAATATTTTTTCGGCCGGCGTAAAAATCACGCAACCTATTTACACATTCGGCAAAATAGGTCACGCGGTTGATGCGGTGCATGATGCTATTGATATGTCTAAATCGGCCAAAGATTTAACAAATCGCGAAGTGCGTTATGCCGCGGCAAATCTTTATTGGACTGCAAAAATGACGGACGAAATTGTGGTGGCAGCGCAAAAAAATTTGAATAATGCGCGTGCTGCGAAAAAGAAATTAACTGCTGCCGGCCGCGCAAATCGTAGTAATTTAATAAAAATTGAATCTGATATCGCGACCAAAGAGGTTAATTTATCAGACGCGCAATTTAATCGCGATACAGCGTACAGAATGCTGAAAATCATGGCGGGAATTGACAATGGCGAAGAAATTGTTTTAACTGATAATTTCCCGAATAGTTTCGAACCGTTGACAGTTGGCGAATTAAAATCAAATCCTGAATGGGACATTTATCAAAAACAAATTGAAATGTATGAATCAAATGCGAAATCCAAACGTGCAGGCGCATATCCGTCATTGGCGGCGGTTGGTTCGTATTCTTATTATTCAATGGGGACAGATATGGGTAATATGTTTGAAAAAAAGGGTTCGCAATCTGCGTATTGGGGATTGGCGTTGAGTGTGCCGCTGTTTAATGGCGGTCTGCATTCTGCGAATGCAACAATGGAAGCGATGAATGCGGAAGCGGCACGTCAAAGTCTGGATAAATCAAAAAAATTAAAAACCCAAGAATATAACACTGCGGTGGATAAATATAAACATCTTTGTGATGATTTGGGTAAATTGAACAATGCACATGATTTGGCGCAAAAGGCGTATGATGTATCGGCTGGTCGTTTTGCCGCAGGACAAACGTCTGCAATTGAATTGTCGGATGTGTCAAGTGCGTTATATCAAATGGATATGGCGGTGTTGAATGCAAAATATAATATTTTGATGGCAAAAGAATCAGTGAAAAAATTAGGTGAATAAAATGACAATAACAGAACGTATTGAAAATATCGTGAAAAAATTAAAAACACGTAAATCAAAAAATATAATCTATTTAATATTGGCAATTGTGACTTTGGCTGCTTTTTCATATAGGTTTTATAAGGTGGCCAGTGAAAACAATACCGATGTTTTTAATATTGTTCGTAACGATTTGAAAAACGGAACGCCTGTCGATGCCGTGGAAATGAACAAAATTGACGGCGTTTTATATGAACCGATTACAATTAAAAATAATCGTGGATATGTGTCGGGTGTGCGTGTGATTTTATTCAAATCGGGCCAAGATTTAGGCGATTGCAAAATTGCGTCTGTATCACGTGATATTGATTTAGATTCTGGAATGTATGTTATAAAAACAGCAAAATGTAGTGACGGTTTGAAATATGCCCGCATCAAAAAAAATGGATTTTATGTTCCGACATCTGCGGTGCATGGAAATTCTGTATACGTTGCAGATAATGGCTTTGCGCGTGCGCGTGACATTAAAATTGCCGGTCGTGATATACAAAATGTACTGATTGAAAATGGAATCGATGCGGGCGATGTGGTTATTTTATCAGATGTCAAAGATGGACAAAAAATAAGAGTAATAAAATAGTTTGCTATATCAAATCAAAAGGAAAACAAAATGTTAAAATTCTTTATCAAAAGACCAGTCACAACAATTATGTTTGTATTATTTTTTGTGATATTGGGTGTGGTTTCTTTTCCGAAAATGAACATTGAACGCACACCGTCGGTTGATTTTCCATATGTGACTGTGACATTTGTTTACCCCGGTGCGTCCAGCGCTGAAATAGAAACTCAGGTTGTGAAAAAGGCCGAAAACGCGGTTTCTGAGGTTGCAGGTGTGAAAAAAATTACAACCCAAGTTTATGAAAATTCTGCATATGTGATTTCTGAATTTAATTTAGGCGTTAATGTTGATGACAAAGCAAACGAAGTTAAGGCAAAAATAGACGGATTGGCAAATGATTTCCCAACCGATTTAAAACAACCTGTGATTGCAAAATTAAATCCGTTGCAAACCGCGGTTTTGGACATTGTTATCCAAGGTGCCGATGCGCGCGATGTTGAAAAATATGTGTCTGATACATTGTCGAACAAAGTGACCGCGGTTCGCGGGGTTGCATCTGTGAATACTTTTGGTGGTCGCCAGCGCGCGGTTCGTATCGCGATGGATCCTGATTTAATGGCGGCAAACGGTGTCACGATAAATGATATAGTATCTGCGATTGCGATGCGTAATTTGAATGTCCCAGGTGGCAAAATTGAAACAGATATAAATTCTGAAAACGTCAGATTTATGGGTGAATTCAAAAATGTTGATGAAATTGCAAATCTGGAAATCACTACAGTCGAAGGCAGTAATTTTAAGTTGTCTGATGTTGCAACAATTACTGACGCCGCGCGCGATATTGAAAAAGGTGCGCGTCATAATGGTATGGACGTTGTAATTTTGTCGGTGGTCAAAGCCAGTGACGGTAATGCTATTAAAATTTCAAATGCGTTGCGCAAAAAAATGCCAGAATTTGAAAAAGATTTACAAAGCCATTTTCCAAATGCGACCATGCAGATAGTGTCTGATTCTTCGACTCATATTTCCGAAGACACAACCAGTACTATAAACGGAATTATATTGGGTGTTATATTCACAATTATTGTTTTATTAGCGTTCACACGGAATTGGCGTTCAACAATTATCGCGGGCGTCGTGATTCCTGCATCGTTATTATCAGGATTCTTTTTGATGAATGGTTCCGGATTTACTATTAATGCGATGACATTATTAGCATACGCGACAGCGTTGGGAACATTGGTGTCAAATGCGATTATTTTGATTGAATCTGCATTAAATGAATTGCGCGCAGGAAAAACACCAGAGGTTGCCGCCGAAGAGGGAACGCGTAAAGTTGCTATTCCGGTTTTGGCAGGTGTTGGCACAAATGTCGTAGTGTTTTTACCTTTGGCGTTTATGGGGGGCATAGTTGGTCAATTTATGGTGCAATTTGGTATGACCGTTGTGTATTTGACATTGTTATCGTTGCTGTTTTCGTTCACTTTGACACCAATGATGATTGCACATTTATTACGTTTGCCAAAGAATCAGAAAACCAAAGAAACAAAAGCGCAAAACAAAGCGACGCGTCTGCATAGTTGGTATGAATATCAATTTAATCATCCATGGGTTGTGATTTCTGCCGCCATAGGCGTATTGGTGTTGTCTGCACAATTAATGGGATTTGTTGGGAATGAATTTTCACCATCAACCGACGCGAATGAAATCACGATTACTGCGCGCGCGCCGATGGGCAGTGTGTATTCAAAATCAGAATCAATCGCGAAACAAATCGAAGAACACCTATCTAAATTCCCAGAGGTTGAATCAACAACAATAAAAATCGGTGACAAAGGTTTGCAAAATATCAGTGTCAAAGTCTCATTGGTTGACGTCAGCAAACGTAATATATCTGATAAAAAATTAGCACAAAAAATATTACCGACTTTGTCAGATATAACGGATAGCGAAATTCAAATTCGTGCCGGTGAAAACATCAGTGGTTCAGGATTTAATTCAGATATGGTGTTGAATGTATTTGGGCCTGATGATGCCAAACGTAACGCGTACGCGAATCAAATTATCGATATGGTAAATCAAATTGAAGCGGTGCAAAGTGCTGTTTTAGCGCAACAGACACCGGCCAACGAAATTCGTTTTGTCCCAGATGATGAAAAAATGAATTTTTGGGGTGTGAAAAATGCATCGGCAGGTGCGACTTTGCGAACTGCATTGTTTGGTAACGATACATATAAATACAAAGAAGACGGTGACGAATATCCAATGATTTTGGAATTTGAAAAACAGTTCAAAAACCAATCTATGTTCGATAGCGTTTATGTAAATTCTCACAAAGGTTTGGTTGCACTGTCGCAATTGGGGCGTCTGGAAAATGCGCCGGCGACATCAAACATTTATCGTTTGAACAAAGACCGTGTGACCGAAATAGACATTAATATCGGTAAATCGACGGTGGGGCCGGTTCAAAATGAAATTCAAAAACAATTAGATACTATCGAATGGGAATCGGGGTATAGCGCGTCTTTTGCGGGTATGTCTGAAATTCAGGCGGAATCAACCGCCGAAATTGCTCAGGCGTTTTTGTTGGCAACGATTTTAACATTTATGTTGTTGGCGGCGATTATGAATTCGTTTGTTCATCCATTCACAATCGCAACATCTATAATCACCAGTTTTGCAGGCGTTTTCATAATGTTGTTCTTGTCGGGGGCGTCATTTAACGTTGGCGCGATGTTAGCGTTCATTATGTTGGTTGGATTGGTTGTGAATAATAACATTTTGGTTTTGGAACCAACGGTCGCGCGTGTTCAACATGGCGAAGATGCCAAAACAGTATTGTGGTCTGAATTAATGGATAAAAAGCGTATGATTTGGATGACTACAATCGCAGTTGTCGCCGGTATGATACCGCAATTATGGTCGAACGACGGGTTAAAGGTCGCGATGGGTGCGGTTATGATTGGCGGTATGATTGCGTCACTGTTTTGGACATTTACTTTGACGCCAGCATTGTTCTTTGTTATGGAAAAATTGCGCAAAAAATTAAATCGCTTTGACAATTAATAATAATATGCTATTGTGCGTTTCAGGAAAAACAAAATGTTACAAAGAAAAGATATAGTCGTTTTTGATTTTGATGGGACGCTGTCGCGGCGTGATTCGAATTTTGAATTTGGAAAATATTGTCTGATGCATTCTTTGCGGCCATGGGCGTATTTACCGATTGTCGGTGTCGCATATATTGGACGCCTTTTGAATCCGGCGGGGGTTTGGTGGCGCAAAACAATGCGTATGTTCATTACGCCAAAAATGATAGAAAATTTATCGCCGAAATTTATAAAACAACACAAAAAGTTGCGCTTTGATTGGGTGAAAAATACAATTGCCAAAGAACGCGCACGTGGCAATATGGTAATTTTAATTTCTGCCGGCACAAATTATTTAATTCCGCATTTGGTTTCAGATTTGGATTTTGATGTAATTTTAACATCGCAAATGAACGCGAAAAAACCATGGCGGTATGATTTTTTATGCTGGGGGGCGAACAAAGTAATCGCGTTGGACAAATGGGCGCGCGCGAACAAAATTATTCCGAATGTTGTCCGTGCATATTCAGACAGCAAATCAGACATGCCGATAATGAAAATCGCCAAAGATCGCGTTTGGATTAACCGCAAAACCGGCCAACGCAGTAAATAAATTTTTATCCTTGTATGGTGCGTAAAAATATGATAATATAACCATGTCACGAAGTGTTTTCGTGATGGGGCATCACAACCTCGTTTCAAAGTTCGTCCTTGGATGGACGTTAATTATCTCCGATCATAATGGTTGGAGGGCCGTGAATATCTTGAATAAACGGCGCAATTTTAACTTTGAATTGTTGTGAACCTCCAACCACCCTTAAAACCGGTGGTTGTTTGTTTTTGTAAAAGCAAAAAGGAGAGGAACACATGACAACCACAAAAACAATATTAACATTGGCCGTTATCGCGGCATTACCGTTCACTGCGCGCGCTGAAAACATTTCGGGGGCGATGTACACTGCGCCGGCTGCTGCAGATACAAATCACCCCGCACCAACAACACAAGCGGGCGCGCCGTTTGGGCGTATTGATATAGACACCGCCGACCAAGAACATATTGCAACCACTGCGTATGTAAAGGGCGCATATAATAGCGCAATCGCCGCAGTGAACAGAGTAGGCGAGATGGCTGACAGTAGGCAGCCGCAGTTAACTAATGCCTATGATGATGATATTTCTAGTGAAGTATTGTCAACCAGTACAGATATGGAAGGTGATTTTATAGAATTGGGCGGTGTGATAACTACGCAAAGCCATGATGAATTTGATGATATTTATCATTATGTGTCTGACGATTTGGGAAATTTGGATGAGCAATTGATGACGGCCGGCGCGGTTTTACAATTGGTGCATGGGGCAACCTCATCTATTAGAATAGGGCTTCCAGATAATATAGATGAACGTATTGAAGAAAAGCGTGTCACGATTTACACAACCTGGAATGATGATAGTGCGTCCGCCACGACACAGGTTGAATTATCAACCGCGCAATAGGAAATACACTTTGTCCAGAAAAAATCCCCGTTATATGCGGGGATTATTCATTCTTCCCCAAAATCCATATCACGTAATTTTTCTGCGCGTGGGGAAATTTTTCCAATTGTGGTTTGAATTTGTTCAATATCTGATGTCGTTTGTGCAAAATGCCGCGCCAGATTGTCTGTGCGATCATTCAGGCGTGTCAAATCGGTCAGCAATAAATCCAATTCTCTTTTTATTTTTCCGGCCACACGTTTAATCTTTATATCAGACAATACGGCGCGAATTGTATTCAATGTTGCCCACAATGTTGACGGCGATACCAAAAATACTTTCTTGCGCGCGGCATATTCGATTGTGTCAGGAAATTCGCGATGCAATTCTTCAAATATAGATTCTGATGCGATAAACATCATCGCGCTTTCGGCTGTCACGCCTGAAATTATGTATTTTTCAGCGATTGCGTCGATGTGTTTGCGCACGTCTAATTCAAATTGTTTGCGCGCCCCCATGTCGTTTTTGTTCTGCAAAATGCGA
Organism: uncultured Alphaproteobacteria bacterium; assembly: GCA_947305255.1. Classification (GTDB taxonomy): domain Bacteria; phylum Pseudomonadota; class Alphaproteobacteria; order Rs-D84; family Rs-D84; genus Enterousia. Next base: position 6,837 of record CAMZDE010000015.1, on the reverse strand, counting down.
TTATAACTTTCCAGTGGAAATTTACTATCAATTATCATATCGCCAGGTGGATATGGCAAACGTATTACGCAATCAGGTCGCACGCCGGTCGATAACACGCATTGAAACGCATAAGATTCAGGTGGCATAATATCGCGCACTAAATCAGCCAGTTGGCGTTCGCCAAATGAACCGCGTGCCTGTTTGTTGCCCATTAAAATATCTTTGAAATTCGCAATATCGGCACTGATGTTTTTCAATTCCATAGCGTTTTGCGATAATGTCCCCAATCTTTCTGCCAACCGTTCGCGCAGACGGGCGTTATCTTCGCGCAAGGGCGACATATCAAACGACGGTTTGCGAAAAACCAAAACCAACAACAACACAACCACCAATATCAAAAGCAATAAAATATAAGTTGTCATTTGAAAATCCTTTGCTACAATCCTATATACAAGATTATAAAGGGTTTTATAAATGTTGCAAATGAAACTTTGTGGGGATTTAATTTTGCGCGAAAAATGTTCGCCAGTTTCGGACATAACGCCGGCAATTTTGAATACTATGGACGAAATGGTCAAAATGATGCACGAACAGAACGGGGTGGGGCTTGCCGCGCCTCAGGTTGGTATTACGCAACGTTTTTTGGTCATGATGGATCCTGAAACGAACGTTGTGTATCGTATGATAAATCCTGAAATCGTTTTCAAAAGCGACGAAACCTGTGTTATGGAAGAAGGCTGCTTGTCCGTCTTGGGGCCTGATGGGTTGCCGGTATATTCAAATGTGCGTCGTCCAGAATCTGTGGATGTAAAATGGACGGACGAAAACGGCAAAGAAATGTCGGCGCGCATGTCTGGGGTGCCTGCGCGTATCGTGCAACATGAAACAGACCATTTGGACGGCGTGTTGTTTATTGATTATCTGTCTGGGGTAAAGCGCGAAATGTTAATGCGCAAGGTTAATCGGGGGCATAAATGAAATTGGTTTTAATGGGAACAAATGATTTTGTTGTTCCTATTTTTGATAATTTATCTCGAAAACACGATATTATCGCGGTCTTTACGCGTGCGCCAAAACCGATGGGACGTAAACATCTTTTGACGCCGTCGCCTGTCCAGATTTGGGCGCAATCGCGCGGATTAGGTGTGCGGACATCAATCAAAGATTTTGATTTTTTGATTGAAAAGCCTGACCTTATAATTGTGATTTCATACGGTGTGATTTTGCGTGATAATGTTTTGAATGCGGCGCCATGTTTGAATATTCACCCGTCCGCGTTACCTAAATATCGTGGGCCATCACCGATTAAAACCGCTATATTGAACGGTGACCGTGATATAGACGTATGTTTGATGAAAATGACGGCTGATTTAGATGCAGGTGACGTTTTGTTGCGTAAAAATATTTTAATTGGTGAAAATGATAATAATTCAGATATGGAAGCCAAAGTTTCAAAAGCAGCAATTGAAATATTAAACGAATATATGGAAAATCCAACACGATATAATCCAATTCCGCAAACAGGCGATGTTTCATACACTCATAAATTTACAGGTGATGATGAATTTATCGATTGGAAAAAAACGCCACAGCAAATTCATAATCAAATTCGTGCGCTGGGGTGTGGGCGAACGAAAATCAACGGCGTGGACGTCAAAATTTTAGACACACAAATTGAAAACGGCGATTTGAAAATAAAAAAAATTCAACCTGCCGGTAAAACGCCTATGGATTGGAAAAGTTTTGTAAATGGTCTGCATGGTGGCGAAATTAAATACGGGGAATAAAAATGTCAGAAAGAAAATGTTTTTTGAACAATTGTACTGCAACCATAGCAGATTGGTTGAATGCTAAATGTGAATGCGTGGTATGCACAGGACAAAACAAAGAAAATTGTGAAGTATTGCATAACGACCATAAATTTAAGATACAACAAATAGTTTGCGCAGGTTGCCAAAACTGCAAAGGGGCATAATTTACATATTTGAAAAATGACACGGTATAAAATAAATCTTGAATACGACGGAACAAATTTAATAGGTTGGCAGTCAAACAAAGACGGCCCGTCTGTCCAGTCTTTGGTGACGGATGCAATTTATAAATTTTGTGGCGAAACAACAACTGTGTTTTCTGCAGGGCGCACAGATGCCGGTGTTCATGCAATCTGTATGACGGCGCATTTTGATTTAGAGCGTGAACACAATGCGAACACAATTATGCGCGCACTGAATTTTTATTTGATAAACGAACCGGTATCGGTTTTAAGTTGTGAAAAAGTTTCTGATGATTTTCATTCACGGTATAGTTGTGTTGCGCGGCACTATAAATATATTGTGTTAAATCGCGCTGCGCCGGTTGTGTTGAAAAAAAATCGTGTTTGGTGGGTACCGCAAAAATTAGACATTGAAAAAATGAAAATTGCCGCACAAAAATTAGTCGGCAAACATGATTTTACATCTTTTCGTGCTGCCCAGTGTCAGGCGCGTAGCCCGATTAAAACTTTGGATTCTGTGGCCATTACACAAAATAGCGATGAAATAGTTTTTGAATTTTCTGCGCGATCTTTCTTGCATCATCAGGTGCGCAATATGGTCGGAACATTGGTTGAAATCGGAATGGGCAAACCATATGATATTGATGAAATTTTTGCGCAAAAAAAACGTGGTGCCGCAGGTGTTACTGCGCCGGCTTCGGGTCTGTATTTTGTTTCGGCACAATATGCCACGGACGACGATTAGAAAAATTCCTGACGCGTCCCGATGGGTATATCAAAATCCCATTTTCTAAAACAGAGGCATAACAATTATCTGTATCTATTTCAAAAGGCGTGATGATATAGTTTATGTTTTTATCGTCGCATATTTTATTGATGTTTGACATAATCGTTTCGAAATCTTTCATATATACTAAATTCCAATTTTTCGTTTTATAAATACATAGACCATGATTGCATTTATATTTTGGATTTTTATCCTTTTCAATTTCATTATTAAATTTACGCCAAATGTCAAAGGCAAAATAATGTTGTGATGATTTTGATTTGTTAAATTGTATTTCGTTGGGTGTCACAAAGCCTGCTAATATATGGTCTTCGGTCGCATAAAACAATGGTCGTGGTGTTGATACAAAGACGGCAATTGCCAGAAATATAAATGCGCCCCCAAAACAATAATTTATATTTCGCAAAAACAGATTTTTTGAATCAAATCGCACAATTAATATTATGCACAACATGCCGACAATAGATAGTATCAATACAGTATTTGAAATATGCGGCATAGCAATGTTTGCATACGGCATATTCGATATATGTGTGCCAATGTTTAATGCAAAATGATAAATGTTATCTGCGATATTTAATAATGCGTGATTTCCGAATAATGCAAAAACTGTTCCCACGATGACAATCGGCATAATCGCAAAAGAAAATATAGGCAATATAATTAAATTACTGAACAAACTATATAACGGTATAAAACCAAAATGTGCGATTATAAACGGTAATGTGAACAGTGTTGCGATTATTGTTGTCATTATGGTCAGATATAATAGATGTGCCGCACGATTCCAAAAATTGCGTTTGATATAATTTTTATCCTTAAAAAACCATAATAAGCCGAATATAGCCGCAAAAGACAACTGAAAACCGGCGGTCATTACATAAAAAGGATTGATTAAAAATATGACTATGAAAGCCAAAGCCGCATTACGCAAAGATAACACGCCGCGTCCTAAAATTGCCGCTATGAAAATCAAAGTCGTCATTAAAAATGCGCGAATTGTGGCAACATTAACACCTGATATGCATAGGTAAAATAATAGCCAACCCCATGCACAAATCATAGCGGGATATTTTGCAGGTATTCGCTTTGTAATTGGTATTATTAAACGAAACAGAAAATAAAACAAAGCAAACAACCAACCGCCAACCAACGCCATATGAAATCCGCTGATTGACCAAACGTGTCCCATACCAATTGATTGCCAAATTTTTCTCTCAGATTCAGGAATCGATTTTTTATAACCTAAAACCAACGCATCTGTTAAATCTGATTTTGATTTATTGTGTATAAACATGCGAAAATCGTCAGCATCGTTTTTTGACGGTGTAATTTCATAATCTTTGAAAAAACCGGTTCCAGACAAATTAGAAAAATATGCCCAGCGTGCAAAATCAAAAGATTCAGGCGCATATTTTGGCGACGGTCGAAATATCATCGCGGTTCCTGATATAGTATCGCCAACGTTTGGTGTGATTGGCATATCTTTGATTGATACGCGAATATTTATATTTGTGTTTTCGTGATATTTTGGATTTATCTGATTCATTGGTATTTGCAAAAACAGGCGTGTCGCATCAGATGTAAAATCTAGTTTTGTAATTGTGCCGGAAATATTCATGTCACCAAAAGAATTTTGAATCTGGGGCGTGTTGATTATCTGGGTAAAAGACATAGAATAAAAAAATCCAAACAAGAACAAAGCAATCGCACGAATCGCAATATTTTTATTTTTGAATATAATCGCACATAATAATATTGTTATTAACACGGGGACATGAAAGTTTGGCTCATTATCTAATGAAAAATATAAACCGCCACCCAAAGCCATTAAAAATGGCGACCATAAGAACAAATTTTTATATTGGTTGTTTAAGAATTCTTTCATATATCAATTATAATTTTTTATTTTGTTGCATCGCAACTGATATTTTTTTATTATATTGTCACATAAGGAGAAAAAACTTATGTCCAGATATATTTTTGTCACCGGTGGTGTCGTATCAAGTTTAGGTAAGGGCGTTTCAGCGGCTTCGTTGGGCGCCCTTCTTCAATCCCGTGGGTACAGCGTTCATGTGCGTAAATTCGATCCGTATTTGAATGTTGACCCTGGAACTATGTCGCCTTTGCAACATGGGGAAGTTTATGTCACAAATGACGGTTTTGAAACAGATTTAGATTTAGGATATTATGAACGATTTTTAGGTGTCAAATTGTCGCGAACCGATTCTGTGTCGGGTGGTCGTATATATTGGGACGTGTTAAATGCAGAACGCCATGGGGATTATTTAGGTGCGACGGTGCAAATGATTCCGCACGTCACAAATAAAATCAAAGAATATATAGGTCGTCCAACAAATACAGATTTTGTGATTTGTGAAATTGGTGGTACTGTGGGTGACATCGAAGGAACCATATTTCTGGAATCTATACGTCAATTTGCAAATGATGTTGGACGCAAAAGTGTTATGTTTGCGCATTTAACATTGGCACCATATCTTGAACAAAGCGGCGAATTAAAAACTAAACCGACCCAGATGTCTGTGCGTCGATTACTAGAAAGCGGAATCCAAGCAGACATTTTATTTGTGCGTTCACCGCGTATGTTGACTGATGAAGAGCGTGTGAAAATCGGTATGTTCTGTAATTTGCCGGCGGCCAATGTGATAACCAGTATGAATGTTGATAATATTTACAAAATACCGTTGGTTTATGATTCGCAACACGTTTTTGATATTATCGCGGCGCATTTTGGTTTGCCAGATGTTGCGGGATATATGGCAAAATTTACCAAAATAGAAAAATATTTGGCAGCAGATTTGCCAACGTGTACTATCGGCGTTGTTGGTAAATATTTTGATGTTTCTGACGCATATAAATCGTTAAACGAAGCACTGTTCCACGCAGGTATTCAAAACAATGTCCATGTAAAAATCAAAAAGATAAATGCGGAAAAGTTTTCGCCAGATGATTGCAAAGATGTTGATGGTATTTTAATCCCTGGCGGATTCGGAACGCGTGGTGTAGATGGAAAAATTGCCGCCGCAGGTTATGCGCGCGAACATAATATTCCTTTTATGGGGATTTGTTTGGGAATGCAGGTATCGGTCATCGAATTTATGCGTAATGTTTGCGGTGTGCGCGACGCTAATTCATCAGAGTTTTCTGAAAAATGTACGCCGGTTGTTGGAATAATGTCCGATTGTGATACAGGGAACATGGGGGGGACATTACGATTGGGTGCATATCCGTGTGAAATAAAATCGGGATCGTTGGCAGAAAAAATCTATGGCACGTCGCATATTTCTGAACGGCATCGTCATAGATACGAAGTTGATATAAAATACAAAGATTTACTGGAAAAACATGGTATGGTTATATCTGGATTATCGCCGGACGGCAAATTGCCAGAGATGATAGAAATCCCATCGCATAAATTTTTCATCGCGGGACAATTTCATCCTGAATTTCAGAGCAATCCATTCACAGGACACCCGATGTTCAACGCGTTTATCGCCGCGGCATCCAAGAAATAAAATTATTTACCAAAAATAAAGTCAGCGTTTGACGATATTGCGATAATCGTATCAATATTGTCATATTCTGACGAATGTTGGTTTATAGTTTTTCCGCATTTTTCGCATTTATGCGTGATTATAAAACCGTCACCAACAGGACGTACAGATATTGGTCGCATCATTCCACCACACGCTGACAATCTGTCTCCTGGATTATTATCAACGTGCCGCGACCATAAACATTTTGGACAATGGTTCGTATAACCGTTGCCCAAAACATCTGCGCCACAATGGGCGCAGGTGAAATTTTCAACGCGTTTTGTGAATTTTTTCATTTATAAACCCAACGCATCGCGATACATCTTGGTCAATTCGTCCGCTTCGTCCAATTCATCAGGATCTAATTTGCGTAATCTTATCATCTGGCGAATATATTTTGGATCGTATCCTGCGGATTTTGCTTCGTTATAAACTTCTTTGATATCCGCAGCAATCGCCGCAGTATCTTCATTTAATTTTTCAATACGTTCAATAATACTGATTAACTGAGCATTATC
>CAMZDE010000014.1 GCA_947305255.1 uncultured Alphaproteobacteria bacterium | reverse complement strand
CGACCTTTATTTTATTGGTGTCATGCATAACGGTTGGTTTGATAGTGAATAATCGCGGTGTCCCAGGAATTTTTCCGATGATAGCGTCATTGGTTTATACTCTGTTTTTATATGCAACGCGAAACGAACAGCAAATTCGTTTCGCATTGATTATAAATTTAATGTTGTGGTTTGTGCATGATTTCTATGTCGGCGCATATCCGGCCGCCACGATGGACGTTGCGTTAAGCGCATGGACATTGTTCAACATATTAAAAAATATGAGACAGACACCGGCAACGCGGTAAAATCGCACGTGCAAAGGGTTTGGCGTGCTATTGTCCACTGGCGGTTATCAAAGGAACCTCTGCCACTTCATCGTCATCATCCCACGTTGTGTAAATTTCGACACGTTTATTATCTAATTTGTAATCTATTACATTCGCTGTTGCGGCCGCGGTAAGCAATTGGGTTTCTCCGACAGGGTCAAATGTGTCCATGAAATCTTCGGATTCTATTACTATTTGAGAAACAGGATTTTCGCTGGCAGAAAGTACTAGAATTTTCTGTTTTGAAACATCCAGGCTGTTTACTGCAGCAATTGTGTCATTATAGGCCCCCTTTACATACGCGGTTGATGCGATATGTTCGTCATCGTCATCACCTATTGTGGCAATTTGATATGGTGCACTGTCGAATGCTGCCGTCACAGGTCCGTTTCCTGTAACCCTTGCTGGTGTGTTTGTATAGGTATATGTATAATCTGCACGGGCGGTTATTGGTGCCAATGCGATTAATGCGATTAATAATGGTGTCTTTGTTGTCATAATTCCTCTCCTTTGTTGTAACAACAAACAACCACCTTTGGTTAAAAAGGTGGTTGGAGGTTCAAGACAATTCAGACTGAAATTGTGTGCCTTATTCAATATATTCGGCGACCCTCCAACCGTCAGTAGCTGGAGAAACAACCGTACAAAAGTACGGACGCAGTCTGATAAGGGCCTTGATACCCCGTCGAAAAAACTCTTTCCGACGTGATTATTATACCATATTTTTTATCCCTAAGACAACATATATTTGTTGCATGTTGGTTTTTTTAGTTATAAAATCCATATCACAAGATTGGTTTTATATAATGTGATGATGCGATTAACAACCGCGGAATGTTATGTGAAATCAGCAAAGTTATAAGACTGGGGTGGCACCGCGCGAAAAAATCTTAGCGCCCCCAGATTTTAAGATTCTTTCTGGGTGCCGATAATCTTAGAAAAATTTGGCACTGTAAATGAATAGGGGTGTAAATATGTTGTCTTTGAAATCAAAGTATCGGACGCATACCTGTGGCGAATTAAATGCGTCAAATGTGGGTGAAACTGTCACTCTGTCCGGATGGGTGCATCGTAAGCGCGATCATGGTTCGTTGTTGTTTATTGACCTGCGCGATAATTATGGTTTGACCCAGATTGTTATTGATGGCGGAAATGACGATTTGGAACGCGTGCGGCCTGAATCTGTATTACAGGTGACCGGCAAAGTTGTTGCGCGTGATGCCAGTCAGGTAAATGAAAAAATTCCAACTGGCGAAATCGAAGTCGCTGTGGATTCGTGGAATGTTTTGACGTCCGCCGATGTGTTGCCTTTCCAAGTGTTTGGCGATGATGACACGGTGGCCGAAGATTTGCGTTTAAAATATCGCTATATCGATTTACGTCGTGATTCTTTGCATAATAATATTTTAACACGTAATCGCGTTATGAAATTTTTACGTGATGAAATGTGGGATATGGGTTTTTCAGAATTTCAAACACCTATTTTAACTGTGTCCAGTCCCGAAGGTGCGCGCGATTATATCGTCCCAAGTCGTAATCATCATGGAATGTTTTATGCGTTGCCTCAGGCACCACAACAATTTAAGCAATTGATTCAAATTGCTGGGTTCGATAGATATTTCCAAATTGCGCCATGTTTTCGTGATGAAGATTTGCGTGCCGACCGGTTGTTGGAATTCTATCAACTGGATTTGGAAATGTCGTTCGTCGATTTGAAAGATATTCAGGCGGTTGGTAATGAATTAATGCCTAAATTAATTAAAACTTTTGTTGACGGTGCGATTATCGATCCAAATATTCCGCATATTCCGTTTGATGAAGCGATGCTGAAATACGGTTCTGATAAACCTGATTTGCGCAACCCGATTGTGATTAGTGATGTCACAGAAATATTCCGTGGGTCTGAATTTGGTATTTTCGCAAATGCGATTGAAAATGGTGCCGTGGTGCGTGCAATACCTGCACCAAACAGTGCTGATAAACCGCGTTCTTGGTTTGATAGGTTGGGTGAATATGCTGTCAAAGAACTGGGGTTGGGCGGTTTAGGCTATATCGTATTTGCCGATGAAGCCAAAGGGCCTGTGGCGAAAAAATTAGACGCGGCGCGTGTTGAAAAACTGCACGAAATTGCAGGTGACAATTCATCGTTGTTCTTTGTTTGCGACAATGTTGATGCTGCGGCCAAGGCGGCGGGTAAATTGCGTATCAAATTAGGTGAAGATTTGGGTTTAATCAATCCAAAAGAATTCAAATTCTGTTGGATAGAAGATTTCCCAATGTACGAATTGAACGAAGAAACTGGCGCGATTGATTTCGGTCACAACCCGTTCAGTTTGCCAAAGGGTGAATTAGATGGCGATCCATTAAAGATCAAAGCAAACCAATTCGATATGGTGTTAAATGGCGCTGAAATTTGCAGTGGTGGATTGCGCAATTATAATCCGGAAACCATGGTAAAGGCCTTTGCTATCGCAGGATATGGCCCCGAAGTCGTCAAAGAAAAATTCGGTGGAATGTATGCTGCGTTCCAATATGGTGCGCCACCACACGGCGGTTGTGCGTTTGGAATCGACAGATTGGTGTCTATTATTTTGGGGACTACAAATTTACGCGAAGTCGTTTTGTTCCCGACCAATCAACGTGGTCAAGATTTGATGTTGGGTGCGCCACGTGAAGTCACCGAACAACAATTACGCGAAGTTCATATTCAAGTCAGAAAAAAGAATTAGCGTATCAAATATTTCGTTAAAAAAAACGCCCGCAATTGCGGGTGTTTTTTTATCTAAAATTTATTGTGGGATTCAACGAAACTGCGCATATAATCTGGATCCAACCCATTCATGATTTCATACAAATAATAATCGCGATAGCCATCATCATAAACAGATACTTCGATTGGGGCAGGGCTGGGGGATGTGCCGCGCAATATAAAATTCAATGATGCGAACATTTTTTTATCTATTATTTTAAATTCGCCGATTGCGTCGATATGCCGCATAGACAATGTTAATGGTCGTGTTGTTTTTATATCACCCATATTATATGTTCCGATGATATGCAATTTTTTTATTGGTGTTGTGCCGTCGTTCAATGCGCGCGATAGGGCGTATTCTGCATTTAACAATGTAATTTTATTTGCAGATGCATAAAAATCTTCGAATCCAAATCCATATAATATTCCGCCGTTCAATGTCGCATCAAACGTTCCATGCAGGTTATCAATAATATCGTGTGCGATATGTCCTGATGTTTTTAATTTTATTTCGGCAGTAATCGCAGAATCAGAAATATTCAAAGGCATTTTCGATGGCAATATTTTTTCATCCCATACAAATTTATTTAATTGAATATTTACATCATAATTTATATTGTCGCGCGTGATGGTTGCTAATAAATTTCCACGGTCTGAATCAGTTATCGAGAAAGTCTGACTATGTTCTTTCAACGAATATACAAAATTATTATATTTTTGACCGTGATAAATTAACGTATTTGCAGACAGCGCGATATTCAAATCTGAATTGAATAATGTGGTGATTGGGTGTGGGTCAAAGAATGAATTTTGTTCAAAATTATTAAAATATCGACCTGATAAAATAGAATCCATATTTAACACGTCTGTCTTTAACGTGACAGATTTGCCAGTGGCTGCGCCAGTGAATGTATGGTCTGCGATTTCAATATTCAAATTTGAAATGTTGCCGCGTTTATAATTGCCTGAAAGTTTATATGGCAAATCCAACATAAATTTCAAATTCATATCTGGGAAATATTTTTTGAAATTATCGCCAATGATCGCAAAATAATCTTTGGTAGTGGATATTGTCCATTCTTTGGAATATGGAACAAAAATCATAGTGTCATCTTGCCAGACAAAATCACCTTTGGCGGTCATCATAAATTCTGGGATAAATGGTAAATTTAAATTCGCCCAGATTAAATCTTTGTCTTTTGCAAAATTGTATTTGATGTCAATGTCGTTGTCGTTCAATGTAATTACGCCAGATGCGTCTGAGAAATCAAATTTTATTGTCCCAGTATCGCCAAATCTGCGTGCCGCATTGATGATTGTTTCTGGGGCGGGAAATTTCATTTTAGATGTTATTGTTGCGTCAAATCTTTCGCGATTGACGTTTAACGTGCCAAACATTTTATTGTCATATGAAAATTTTTCACATGACCAATCATTCGGTGTTCCATTAAATATGCATGTTGTTTTGACACCGTTTTCCAGCATGTCTAATGATACATTATGCGCCCCAGATTTATCAATTGTCCCCCCAGATATTTTTGTATCGTCTGCAATAATTTTATTTATTTTTATTTCATCGTCTTTGCCGACAACATTCACATAAAGGTGTTTGAATTTTTTATCTGCGAATTTTATTGTGCCGTAAAAATCCAGTTCAAATGTTGCGTTTTTTAATATTTCTGAATCGCGCAAAATAAATGACATATCAAAATTTGAATCTTTGCTGGATAATTTTATTATTTTATATCCGTCGTTTTGCAAAGTAATAGAACCGGTTACACCGTCCGCGGAAATATCAGAAAACACAAATCCGTATTCGCCGTCCCATTTTATATTTGCAGTTATCGGAAAATAGCCGGTGATTTTCGGTCTATCAAATTCAAACCATCTGTTTATGTTTTGGGCGGTTATGTTTATATGTGCCGTTGCGCCACCGTTTGGATAAAGCGTCCCATTCAACATCAATTCATTGTTTCTGTTTTTTATCATAAATTCGTTGTTGATAGATGTGATTTGATACCTATGCTGGTCTGTTTCAACGTTCGCAGTGACGAATTTTTTTGATAATTCAGCATAATGCACAGAATATTCTTTGTTCAAAAATTTTATTTTTGAATCTTTGATACTGACATTTGTGTCTAAATCAAAAGGAACGATTTTTTCGACAGATAACAATGCACCGTGGATGTTTATATCGCCAGATATATTCGCATTTTTTATATTAAATATATTATGCAAAGGTATCGCGAATTCACATGTTGATATAACCCCATTCGGTATCGAAATGTTATGTGCAACAATTGTCGTTCGACCCAAAAGGCTGACGCTGACTTTGCCATGTATTTTTGCAGGGACGCCCGTTTGTTTCAAAATGATTTCTTCAATTTTAGGTTTTAATGAATCCAACCGAACCATGGGCGGAACGATTATAAGCGCGAACAGCAACACACCAATTGCCGCACCGGCGGTCCACAAAAGTCTGCGTTTATAACGTGGCTTTAATCGTTTCATTCTCTTTCCTTGTATTTTCATTATAATGAATTATATTAATAGATGTGAACAAAAAAATAACATGAATAAAAACAAAAGCGTTTTTTCTTTGGAATCTGATTTTGCGCCGATGGGGGACCAGCCAACGGCCATATCTGAATTGGTTTCTGGTGTGCGTGATGGCCGAAAATCTCAGGTTTTATTAGGGGTGACCGGTTCTGGGAAAACATTCACAATGGCGAATGTTATTGAACAATTGTCGCGGCCGACGATGATTATGGCACCTAATAAGATTTTGGCGGCGCAATTATATACTGAAATGAAATCGTTTTTTCCGCATAATCATGTGGAATATTTTGTGTCTTTTTATGATTATTATCAACCCGAAGCATATGTCCCAACAACGGATACATATATCGATAAAGATGCCGCGATAAATGAACAATTGGACCGTATGCGTCATAGTGCGACACGCGCTATGTTGGAAGAAAAAGATGTTATTGTTGTTTCGTCTGTGTCGTCTATTTATGGTATTGGGTCGCCTGAACAGTATTCTGAGATGAAATTTACAATAAATGTTGGGGATAAAATATCTGAAAAATCTGTGATGCGTGCGTTGGTTGATATTCAATATAAACGTAACGATGTTGGTTTTGCACGTGGTGATTTTCGGGTTCGCGGTGATACGTTGGATATATTTCCGTCACATTCATTGGATTTGGCGTGGAAAATATCTTTCTTTGGTGAAGAGGTTGATGAAATCTGGGAATTTGATGCGCTGACCGGTGCAAAATTGCATAAACTGGACAGGGTGGTTATTTATCCAAATACGCACTATGCAACGCCTATGCCGTCGGTATTACAGGCGATTGGTAATATTCGTGCGGATTTAGAAGAACGATTGAAATATTTTCATGACAATATGAAATATGTTGAAGAACAAAGACTGCGTGAACGTGTCAATTTTGATATCGAAATGATGGAATCCACAGGGACATGTCGTGGAATTGAAAATTATTCGCGGTATTTAACTGGGCGTTTGCCGGGGCAGCCACCGCCAACGCTGTTTGAATATTTACCAAAAGATGCGATTTTATTTATAGATGAAAGTCATGTTACTGTGCCGCAAATCGGTGCGATGTCACGTGGGGACAGGGCGCGCAAAGAAACGCTTAGCCAGTATGGATTCCGTTTACCATCGTGTGTTGATAATCGTCCGTTAACGTTTGAAGAATGGGACAATTTGCGGCCCCAGACTATATTTGTTTCTGCGACGCCTGCCGCATGGGAATTGGAACAATCAAATGGTATTGTGTCAGAACAGTTGATTCGTCCAACAGGTTTATTGGATCCGGTTTGCGATGTGCGCCCAACCACGCATCAAGTTGATGATTTATTAGATGAAGTGAAAAAGACGTCTGGGCGTGTTATTGTGACGACGCTGACCAAAAAAATGGCGGAACAATTGACAGACTATTTCGTTGAAAATGGTGTGCGTGCGCGGTATTTACATTCTGATATTGATACATTGGAACGTATTGATTTATTGCGGGATTTACGTCTTGGTAAATATGATGTGTTGGTTGGAATTAATTTATTACGCGAAGGTTTAGACGTTCCAGAATGCGAACTGGTCGCGATTATGGACGCCGACAAAGAAGGTTTTTTACGGTCAACGCGTTCGCTGATTCAAACCATTGGTCGTGCGGCGCGTAATGCAAATGGGCGTGTGATTTTGTATGCTGATAAAATTACTGAATCTATGCAGGTGGCGTTAACCGAAACAGCGCGTCGTCGTGAAAAACAGGAAAAATATAATCGCGAACATAATATCACGCCCAAAACTATATCTAAATCTGTGTTTGAGGAAGTCAGACAAAAAGAAGAAAAAACAGATAAAACAAAAAGATTTGTATATAGCAAAGATGGTGGTATCATGGACGCAGAATCGTTGCGACGTGAAATAAAAACTTTGACCCAGAAAATGCATAAATATGCGGAAAATCTGGAATTCGAAGCGGCGGCCCAGTTGCGTGACACGATTCATAAAATGGAAGATGATTTATTAGTTTTGGAATAAAAAAATGAGCGAAAAAATTTATTATCTTGAAGATATTGATGCAACACGTGCATGGGCGCGTGATTTTGCAAAAACGCTGTGTGCGCCGCAAACTGTCGCGTTACACGGAAATTTAGGTATGGGAAAATCAGAAATTGCACGTGAAATAATTAAAACTTTGCGTGGGGAAAATACGGTTGTGCCGTCGCCTACGTTTACATTGGTGCAAAATTACGATGGGATTTCTCACTTTGATTTATATAGAATTGGCGATGCGTCTGAATTAGAAGAAATCGGATTAAAATACGCAATTGATAATGATATTACTTTGATTGAATGGCCGGAAATAGCATTAGGCATGTTGCCAGAAAATACAATTCATATTCATATTTCCCAAAATGGAAATGGGCGTAAATTAGTGGTGCAATAAACTTTGCACGGCCAACGGGAAATCCGCAGAGTTTGCCAGATATGAACCGCTGACCAATAAATTTGCACCGGCGTCCCAGCATAATTTTGCGGTTTCAGGTGTTATTCCGCCATCAACGCTGATTAAATATTTTAACCCATGTTTTTTGCGGGTGTAATCCAAAGCCTTGATTTTTTGTAGAACCGATGGATTGAATTCTTGTCCGGCGGCCCCAGGCGTGACAGCCATAATCATTATTTCATCAATGTCTTTTAATATCGGAATTAATATTTCAACATTTGATTCAGGATTCAATGCGATGCCACAACGTTTGCCGGATTTTTTGATAACGCTGATTGCGTCACGAACCCCAGATGTGTTTGTAGATATTATAATTGTGTCTGCACCGGCGTTAATCGCATCGCGCGCCCAAATTGCCGGACTTTCTGTCATTAAATGAACGTGCAGGTGAGCCTTGGTTCTGGTGCGAATCATTGATAATTCATCGATGCCACCCGCGATTTTATCAACATAAAAACCGTCCATTATATCAACGTGTATCATTGAAATTCCCGCCGATGCAAACATGGTATATGTGGTCGCATCATTCATGTTAAAACAAAGCGTGCTGGGCAATATAGGAATGAATTTTTTTGTTTTGATAACTTTTTTCTTATGAAATATTTTTGTGAATTTTTTTACGAATTTTTGAATCTTTAACTGTTTGTTTATATACGCGTTTCGTTCGTCAGAATGGCTTTGCAATATATATTCAGATAATGCGTTTATCGTCGCAGATTCGGTCTGGTTATCCACAGGCAAATTAAACGTGCGTTCAAATACAGTATTTATATTTTCAATTGCCGTGCCGCCCCCGCTTAATATAATCTTGGTCGGTTTATATTGGTTAATATATTTTTGTGATTTATCAAAAATGTCGTTTATTAATTCGTATAGTTTTGGAATAAAAACGTCGTTCACGTCTGCCCGTGAAAAACGCGCAAATTTTTCGTCAGATGATGCCGGCGTAAAACGATCCATTTCATTTGGCAATGCATTAGATACAGCGGTTTTCAAAATGTCTGCATCATTGGTTCCGATTTGTAATTCAATTGCCAACGCGCGTGTTAAATCAGATTGTCCGAACTTTATTTTATTAAAATATAGTGGGCCGTGATTTGTCCATATTGACACGGTTGTAAATTCATTTCCTAAATCTATAAATAAAATCCGTTCGTTTTCATGACGATAAACCGCGTTTTGCAAGAACGTTGCATCAAAAAATCCAGCCGATTGTATATGTGCGCGGCGCATTATTTCAGAAATATATTGTGTTTTTTCTTTTTCATATGAAATAACACTATATATAGATTTTAATTGTGTTGCGATATGGCCGATGGGTGTGTTTTTTATGTTTGCTATATTTGGTGTGCCATAAAACACAGGCACAATATGCATCGCATAAAAACCGTCAGGCGGTGTGATTTTTGCAATTTGATGACGCAAATCCAATTCTGAAATACGATGTTCGTCATTCCATAAAATAGTATCAGATATTGTTTTGAAATCAGATTCACCAAAATTTCCAGTCACAAATGCAGATTCAAAATGAGTGTTTAATTGTTGCTCTAATTCATCGATAACACTTTTTAATGCAAATATAGTATTTGTATTTTTTATAAAATGTGTTGCAGAACGGACTATCTTTGCATTACGAACCGTATGGGCAAAACCGCGGACACCATATGTTCCAATGTCCAGACAAAGAAAAGATGAATTATAAAGATTCATTTTTTTGCTTTTATTAAAATTCTGGCGTTGTCGCGCATATCGATTATGCCGATATCGCGAGATAATATTTGATGTGTTTGATTCAAAACATTGATTTTGTTTATTGCAGATATTGGATTATCTTCGGGTAAATAAATTATTGTTCCGTTTTTTGTATGAATATTCCAACGACGCGATTCAACCATATTTATATAATCTATGTATTCAGATAACCCAGAAACCCCCGATATTATTTCGGTCAAATCGTTTGGCAGATTGCCGCTGAACACAATAGTGTTTTCGTCTGGTTTTTCCAATGGGGTTTCAATCTTTGTCCCATCGTCGGCCAAAGGGTAATACATTGCGCCGTCTGTCCACATGGCGACAGCATTATAATGTTGCGTTTTTATAATTAAATTCCCATTTGGCAGGCGGCGTGTTGCCGCGTTCTTTATCCCAGGAACAGCCATAACACGGTTGTTTATCTGGTGTAAATCCAAAGAACGTAACGTTGTTCCATGACGAATTCCAACCGCGAAACCGATTGGTTCTAAATCAGCGTCCCTGTTGTCACTGGTTATTTCGATATGTTTTACATACGATATTGGCCCACGTCCCAAATAGCAAGTTATAATGCGGGTTGCAAAATATGTTGCCAAAAGAATTGACAATACAAAATACAGCCAAAACAATAATGATTTTTTCATGAATCTTATTGTATCATATTTTTAGAAAATAGCCAAAATATTTTTATTTTCCGCGTAATAAATACCCACGCTGCATCATACATTTGCGGTAATATCCCGTTGTTTTTGATGCAGAATTTGGTGGAACAGACAATAATGCACGTTGGCCAACGTCCCTATATTCATTTGATTGAAATGTCACCCATAAACCGTCCCAATCAGGCATTTGAGCACTCTGGTTCGGGGATAACAACTTTGCAATACGGGAACGCGGTTCATAATTTTTATCGCGTATTCCCAAACACGATTTGTGGTCGCGAACAAACTGTTCCGTTGTTACGGCGTCATTTTCCCAATTCAAAATAGTTGCATCGTCAATCGACCCACGATTTACAGATGCGCATGCGGTTAAAAAGGCCAACAAAAATAAATATTTCATTCTCATGTTATTATATTATAATTTAATTGCGTTCGGGGGGCAATAGTTTTTATAATATAAAAAACAGGATAGGGAAGATATTATGACTATGACGGTTCAAAACTATGTAAAATTAGCAAATTTTTACAATGAAATGACACGTGTTTTGTCGGCTATTTGTGTGGAAAAAGGCGGAATTGCGCTGGAAAATTACGTTGGTCGGTTCTTTGCGGCTGATTGTTTAGAATATATTGTTGAATATGGTAAAAGATTGAAAAAATCTGGTGCTGGGGTGCCAAAAGAAATTGTTGATGCGATGGATTTATTCGAAAAAAGATTCGAAAGTGTTAAAAGTTTCGTTACGCCGAATCAAAAACCTATATATGAAATGACGCTGGAAGAATTTGAAAAAATTATGAATATTTAGTATAAATATAAAACATAAGGTAAAAAAAGGAAAACAAAATGGCACAAAATAAAATAAAAAACGGTTTGTTTTTATGTTTGTCGATTTGGGGTTTGTTCATTGGAGGCTGTGCGAACCAGACGGACAACGCGCCACTTTATAATACGGTCAATGTTGTTGAAAACGTTGTGATAAATGAAAAATCTGTGCCTATTTTTCCGAAAAAGGCCGCGTTGACAACTGATACAGCGCAACATTTTGCGCTGGATTTGCCAAAAAGATGCCGTGTTGATTGGAATAACCAAAGCGTCGTTTCAGTCGTTCCTGAAGAAAAGGTAGAAGTTGTTCGTTTGGATACAGGTGACGCTTTGCCGGATTTAAAAGTTTCTGATTTTGAATTCAAAAACCGTAGCGTCAAAGATACGTTGGATATTTTGTTGCAAGATACAGATATTTCTATCATAGAAGATTTGCCGACGTTGGAAAAAATTACCGGTGTCATAGCGGAAAGTTCGCTATCTGATGCGGTTGATTTGATAACTAAATTGGGGCATGTGTATTATTCGTATGATGCTGAATTTGGTGAAATTCATTTAACCAGTCATGGTAAATGGATGATAAAAATGCCAAAAGATGAAACAATGATTATGGCTATGTTAGACGCTATGCGTGGTGCAGATGTTCATAATTTATTAGTGAATTGGCAAGACAAGACCGTGGTTTTTGAAGGTGATTACCAGACTGAACACGAAGTGGCCAAGATAATTACAGATGTTGCAGCCAAAAAATATGTGTTGGCGTGGGATATAGATGTTTATCGTGTGTATCCAAAAACAGATAATCCTATAATTTGGATGGATATGTTGCCGGCGTTTGGTGAAAAAAATATTCGTATGTCTGTGCCAGGGGTTGTGGGACGTGCGCTGGTTGTGTCACCAGAAATAAATACAAAAACATTGCAAGAATTTATGTCACGCCAATCCAGTGTGGTTCTGATTTCTCAGGGAACTTTCGCAATTCCAAATGGTTGGCAATCGCGCTTTGATATTGGTCAATGCAGCAAAGAAGACCGTTTGGAAACCGATTTGATTATCGGTGCAACTGGGAAATACGGCGATTATGGTGGATATAAAAAGATTGATGCGAAAATAGTGCTTAGCACTTCAAACGGCGAATTGACATCGTTCAAGGTGCCGTCTGATGTTGGCGATAATTATGTTTTTGTTGGTATTCCGACGCATTCGTTCGTGACAACGCCTGAAACGTTAATCAGTCCTTTTGCAGAATTGGTTGTGTTTATGTCGCCACGATTGATATCTATTGTTGATGCAAACAATAATATTAAAAAGATGACGCCGTTGTATGGTGATGATTTGCGGGATTTTTTGAATCAATAGGAATTTAATATGTTGTTGTTTTCTAAACTTGAAAAGAAAGTTGCGTTTCGATATATGGCTGCGAAAAAACGCGGATTTGGTTCTGTGGTTTCGTGGGTGTCGTTAATAGGAATCATGTTGGGCGTGGCGACATTAATTGTTGTGATGTCTGTTATGGGCGGATTTCATGAAACGTTATTGTCGCGTATTATTGGTATGAATGGTCATGTTGTTGTATATCATCAAAATGGCACAATTTCGGATTTCGATTTTTTAATCGATAAAATGCGCCAGAACAAAGTCGTTGAAAAATATGCTGTATCAATTGTCCCAATTGCCGAAGGTCAAATCATGGCGTCAAGTAATGGTAATAATTCAGGTGCAATTGTGCGGGGGATTCGTATGCCTGATTTGATTGACAAGACCAGAAATGGGACTCGTATTTATGGCAAAGCGTTGGATAAAATTTCAGGTGATGAATTAATTGTTGGTGCGTCGCTTTTGCGCGCTTTGCATGCGACAGGTGGGGACAAGATTTCATTGATTTCTGCAAATTCTGGAACGGCGACGCCGTTTGGAACAATGCCACGTATTATGGCATATCCGGTTGTTTCATCGTTCTTTATGGGAATGTATGAATATGATAGCGGATATATATTCATGCCGTTAAATAGCGCACAAAAATATTTGAATATAAATGATAGTGTGACGCATATCGATTTATTTTTAACCGATGCCGAAGAAAGCGAAAAAGTTGTCAAAGCGTTGAATGCGTTGTTGCCTGATGGCTTTGTGATTCGTGATTGGCGCGATTTGAATCGCGGATTTGTTGGTGCGTTGCAGGTTGAATCCAGTGTTATGTTTTTGATTTTGTTGTTAATAGTTATTGTCGCGGCGTTCAATATAATTTCATCACTGGTTATGTTGGTCAAAGATAAAAACAAAGATATTGCGGTTTTGCGGACTTTTGGGGTGTCGCGTAAATCTATGATGAAAATATTTATTTTATCAGGAACATCAATTGGGGTAATCGGCGCGTTTTTTGGAACTGTGCTTGGTGTCATTGTTGCGATTTATATTGAACCAATTCGTAAATTTTTCCAATTTGTGACAGGACGCGATTTGTTTCCTGCAGAATTATATTCATTGTCGGAATTGCCGTCGAAATTGGTGCCATCTACGGTGGCCAGTATCGCAGTTATTGCGATTGCGTTGGCTTTCCTTGCGACGCTTTATCCTGCGTGGAAAGCGGCAAATACGGATCCGGTCGAAACATTAAAGAACGAATAGGGGACATTTATAATGGCAAGTATATTGAATTCTTTATCAAAAATTTCAAAACGCGATGTTGTGTTGTCTGTTCGTGATATCAAAAAAACTTTTGTAGAAGGCGGGCAACCGTTAAAGATTTTACGTGGCGGTGGTTTTGATTTATATCGTGGTGAAATTATCGCGTTGGTGGGACAGAGCGGTTCTGGAAAATCTACATTGTTGCAATGTGTTGGATTGTTGGATAAACCGACCAGCGGTGATATTTTTATCGATGGTTTGCCAATTGATAAAATGAGCGAAGAAACCCGCACTATTTTACGTCGTCAAAAAATAGGATTTGTTTATCAACGCCATAATTTGTTGTCTGATTTTACTGCGCTTGAAAATGTAGAATTGCCGATGATGGCGAACAATGTTGATGAAGAACACGCGTGTGCGCGTGCTGTGAAATTATTGCGTGCGGCAAATGTTTTGCATCGTGCGACGCATTACCCATCTGAAATGTCGGGCGGTGAACAACAACGTGTTGCATTGGCGCGCGCGTTGGCGAACAATCCTCAAATTTTATTGGCAGATGAACCCACAGGCAGTTTGGATCCGCAACATGCAATTGTAATATTTGATTTGTTGTTGGATTTAGTGCGGAAAAATAATATGTCTATGTTGTTTGTGACGCACGATATGAATTTAGCAAAAAAAGCCGATAGAATAATTACTATCAAAGATGGTATTGTTAAATAGAAATTAAAAACAGGAGAGAGATATGAAAAAAATCATCAAAAACGAAAATGTGAAAAATCGCATATACGGCGTAATTGGTATGGTTGCGCTGTTTTTAATGGGGGCTATTTTCGGGTTTATTATAAATGGTTCGGATAGAATGAATTATTCTATGATGACGCGTGAACAATGTAAAGATTTATCAGAAAAGATAATTCACGTTGTTAATAATATTAATGTATATAGTCCTGAAACGTTGGCACAATTGGATAAAACTTTCTCGGAAAATTGTAATAATCGCAAATTCAGAAAAACTGCACCAAAGTCGCAACCAAAGCCTGTTGTGAATGAAGATAAATTGTCAGATGTCACATGTGAAGCAATTGAATCTCTTTTGAAAAATGAATTGTATAATGAATCTTCGCCAGATTGGAATGCACACAAGGATAATTCAGAAGTGTATGCCAGATTATCAAAAAGTGGCTGTGAAAAAAACAAAGAAATGTATCAAAAAATGGCACAACGCGAAATGGAAATTGCCAAAGCGTTAAACAAATATGACGAACCTTTTGATGATGAAGTTATGGATGATGATACACGATCAACGTGTGAAGAAATTGAACGCGTATTGACAATGAAATTACAATGTCGTGGAAAATATGAAACATGTTTTGATGTTGACGATCATGTTGAAAACGCACAAATTTATGCAAATTTATCAGAACGCGGATGCCCTGAAAATTCACAAAAATACAAAGAATTAGCGGCCCAAGAATTAGAAATTGCGCGTGCGTTAACCGATGATGATGTGTCAGACAATCGTCGCGAAGCGACCGAAATGGTTGAAACTTATAAACGTTTACAAATGCAGACAGAAGCAACCAAAATGCTGGAAAAAGCAAAAAGATTGACCAATCCTGCGATTGATTTTATAATCCAATTGGAAAAGATAATAGAAGAATAAGGGGGTGTCCCATGAAAATGGAACGTATCAAAAGAAATAACAAAAACACAACAAAATCAAATTTGTGGTCGTGGATTTTAATCGCATTTTTATTTGGGGGTTGTGTTGGATATGGACTGCATTATTCAATTGTGAATTGGCGTGGTTTTTTCGCTGTGTGCAGTGATGGCAATCGTCCTGATAAAAACGGTTGTTGTGCCGGCGAAGTTTATACTGATGCAGGTGATGGTTGGATGGTGTGTTGTCCCAATGGCGCAGATAACTGTTTTCCGCCAATGAAATAAAAGTATTAAAAATCCGCCATTTGGCGGATTTTTTATTCAATTATGAAACTGCGTGGATAAAAATCACTATAAAAACGACCGTCGGTAGCAGTGAATTTCAATACGCAATAATTTGGATCGTGGACACCGCCAGAATAATATTGTGTGTCGCCGTCGCGCCAAATCATTTCTTTGGTTTTAGTGTCTGTTAATACTTCCATTGTGCCGCGTAATAGCATGCCTTGGAATCCGGTGGAATCACAGAAATAAATGCTGGCCTTTGGGTTCGCCTTATAATGTGCGACGCGCAGAGAAAAAGTGTTTGTAGTAAAATAAAATACTTTTATACCTTCGCGGACACGTGGTGATAACATTGCCTTGGTACACGGAAAACCGTTTTCATCAACAGATGATATGAATGTAATAGGCAATGTATCTGCCATTTTTGCTATTAAATCTTTGACGCCGATTAATGCAGGATTTTCAGGTTGTGTATCTGTGATTTTTAATTCATTATGCCAACGTTTCAAATGTGGGAAATACATTTTCATTTGCCCGATATATTCTTCTTTGGTAATTGGTTGAGGCAAACCTTTGTTAACTTCGTTCACGAATTGCGAACAATGTTCAATCATTTCGTCCATAGTAAAATTTTGCACGAATTTACCGTTTTGATAGCAATAAATGCAATAGTCTGAATTTTTAGAACCATCATGGTTTGTTCCAACCAGAGATTCTTCGTTCATTGGCATACCACAACTTTGACATATTTTCGACATGTTACATCCCTATGGTTATACGCTGTATAGTATAATATTGCAAAACCAAACATGTCAAAGTATAATTGTTTTAAAACCAAAGGGGTGCCAAATGAAAAAACAAGTTCGTTCTAATGATTTCTTAGGAAAAATTGTGACTGTAAAAATGGATAGACCAATTGGTGCAAAACATCCAAAGCATGGTTTTGTGTATCCTATTAATTATGGTTTTATTCCAAATACTATATCGGGTGATGGTGAAGAATTGGACGCATATGTTTTAGGCCCAACGGAACCATTGCAGGAATTTACAGGACGTTGTTGCGCGATAATTCATCGCACTAATGATGACGATGATAAATTGGTTGTTGTCCCAGACGGTCAAAACCCCAGTGATAAAGAAATTGAAGAAAAAACAAAATTCCAAGAACAATGGTACACACATGTAATCGTTCGTGAAAGATAATACAGGTATGTCGTCCAGTAAAGATTTTTTAGAATTTGTGTTGGAACAATTGTCTGTTTTGCCAGATATAACATATCGTGCGATGATGGGTGAATTTATAATTTATTATCGCGGCAAAATAGTTGGTGGAATTTATGATAATCGATTGTTGGTTAAACCGACGCCGTCGGCACTGAAATTTATGCCGGATGCAAAAATGGAAATCCCTTATCCAAAGGGGCGCCCAATGATAATGATTCCCGATGTTGAAAATCCTGAATTATTAGAGCGCGTATTCAATATAATTTATGACGAATTGCCGGAAAAATAAATGCGCTATCTGGTTAAAGTGAATTTGTAAAATTCGGCGAATGTATTATTCGTGTCTTTGGGTAAAACGTTTTCGGGATACTTTATTTGTTCGACCGACCATTGTGGCGAATTGAAAAATTCAGAAATATTTGGTTCAAATCTACAATAATAATTTGGGCTTTTGCGGATTGCGTTTTTAAGTGTCTGGTTTTTTATAATCGTCAAATATAATGTCTTTATTAAATTATTATCGAATGCATATTTATAGATTTGTGCGCCACCGCAAATAAAAACAGTCGGATATTTTGAACATTCTTGTAATGCAGATTCAATTGAATTGGCATAGAAAATATTGTTGTGGTATTTGTTTGGGTATTTTGAACTGCATACTATGTTGAAACGGTTGGGCAAAGGTTTTTGTGGCAGATTTTCAAATGTCGTGCGTCCGAATATACAGGGTTGATGCAGGGTGGTTTGCCTGAAATGATACATATCAGATTTACAATCCCACGGCATAACGCCATTACGCCCGATGACATTATCGGGGCCAACGGCAACTATGGCACAAATATTTGTTTTGGTTTGCATGGTTTATTACTAGCAAAAACAGGCAACAAATAAAAGCGAAAATTGTTCTGTGTTTTATTGGTAAATGTAATTTTTGGTGGGGGCTGCTTGCACTAATCGAGCAGAAAACAAACAAGTGTTTTCCGATTTAATGCAACGGGTGAAAGAGTTTAAAGATAAATGGTTGAATACAAAAGGTTGTGGCACATAAATAATATATTGAAAATTAAATAATGATTGTTTAGCCTGTTGGTATAACCAAAGGGGCCATATATGAAAAAATTATTGTTATTATCTTTATGTTTAGTTGTTACAGCTTGTGACAATGGTGGTTTTATGGGGAAATGTTTACCAAACGAAAGAACCATAACAACAACAGAAGAAAATGGGCAGGTTGTTGAAGTTAGTAAGACACATTTATTGTTGTGCGGTTGTTTTGATAATAATGAATCAGAGATTCCAAATTTTATGATTTCAAAGGAAGAATTTAGTTTTAAATCAGAACTTGAATCTAATAAAATTTGTGATAAACAGTGTTTAAAATTATGTAAAAAACACGATGTTGTTCGATAATTAGTAAAAATCGATTCTTTTTGAAAACAGTTTCTTCGAACCTGTGTAAATATTAGAATTCTAAAGAAAAACCGCACTTTTGAAGTGCGGTGTATCTTTTCATATGACAAAACTTGGTGGGTGGATTGGCTCGGCATAAATGCCTGCGCCGCATTCGTAATGTGTTTGCTGCATTTTATTTGCAAACACAAACTCATAGACGAACCAAATAAACTTCGTTTATATGGCCTAATACCATAAACCACATTCCTCCAAAAACAAAAACCACCCGTTTGGGTGGTTTGTGTTTTTGGTGGGAGTGGGTGTGCCTTGATAAACAATAATCAACCGTATATGCAAAAACTCTATTAAACATATCCGTTTTTGCACGGTTGCTAATTGTTCATCTGCGTATTCACCATGCGTGTCATGGTCTTCGCCCACGAAAATTTCATTTTCGTACGGCACTTGTCGTGCCGTTGCCACTCTGGCGCATCCACCCACTCCCTTTTAGCAAAATAAAAAATGACCCATCTGGGTCATTTTCTATTTTGGTGGGAGTGGGTGGATTCGAACCACCTCAGTCGTAAGACAACAGATTTACAGTCTGCCCCGGCTCTCCAACTCCGGCGCACGCCCAGAACTTTTTGTCCGCTTTCGCTTACGCTATAGCGAGACACTGGATTTTCGTAATCGTGCGCGTTGCGCGCGATAACTAAAATCCGTGGTGCGAGCAGCGGGAATCGAACCCGCATTTCAAGCTTGGAAGGCTTGCATTCTAGCCCTTGAACTATGCTCGCGATAAATTCAAAGCCCTATGATTATATCTTATTTTTTCCGGAACGCAAGCATTTATTGTTCTTAACGCAAATGTTCTTTCATTTTCATTATGCGGTTATAAGATTCACGAATTCTTGATTTTTTTATTCTTCCGTCGTTGACCATTTTGACAATTGTTTCATTGACATCGCGGCCGCGATTTCTATCAAATGTCAAATTGTTTCCGAAAACCAATATGTCGTTTCCGGCGTTTATCGCCATTTCGATTGCTTTTTCAGTTCCATATTCGTTTGCGATTGCGCCCATATCCATATCGTCAGAGACAATGACGCCATTAAATCCCATGTCGCGTACCATCTGGATTGTTTTTTGTGAAAGCGATGCGGGCAGGGTATCAAAATTGTTATTTATGACATGTGCAACCATTACCATAGTATATGGTGAAGATGTTTTCAGCAAATCACGCCATGGTTGTAATTCGTATTCTTGGTATGTGTTTGTTATGTCTGTGATTCCTGCATGGGTATCAGAGCCAGCACTGCCATGCCCAGGGAAATGTTTGTACGAAAACGCTATCTTTGCATCAGATAATCCGCTGGCGAACGCGCCACCATGTTGTGTGACAATGGCTGGATCTGGGGAAAAACTTCTATCTTTGGCACCAATTGCGGGCGATTTTGGGTTAACATCTATATCCAGCAATGGTGCAAAATCAACATTGAATCCTAAATCAGATAAACGATTGCCAAGGTTGTATGCTGTTTCATAGGTTATTTGTGTGTCACCATGTCCCAGTTCTTTGGCAGACGGTATTGATTCAAAACCGTGTGCGGGTTTCAGGCGTTGAACGTTGCCACCTTCTTGGTCAATCGCAATCAATAATTTTTTCGGTGCAATAGATTGAAGTTGGTTGTTTAATTGTTTTATCTGGTCTGTATTTTTTATGTTTGATGAAAAGATTTGTTTTTTCGCTTCGGTCATGTCCATACCCTGAGCCAGCAGCCCAGAAACATCGATATCAAACAAAATTACACCGCCAATTTTACCTGATTTAATTTGATTTTGGATTGCGGCAAAATCTTCGGCTTTATCACCCATTCCATCACCATGAAAGCCGGTCATTATCATTTGACCAACCATTTGTTCAAGAGAAGGTTGTGAAAAATAGTATCCAGATAAACAACCTAAGAATGCCAATATGAATACTAGTGGTATAATTTTTTTAATATTCTTTTGTTTAAAACGCATAAAAACCCCTTTATTCCTAGTAATTATATTCCAAAAGATTCGTATTGCAAGTTTATTTCCGTTATTCTTCTATTTCAACACTATCGATATATTGGCGGGAAATGTTTTCCAATTTCACCGGTTGAAATTCAGGATTTGAAATCGTTTCATTGTCGGCAGCAGGTTGAACAGAAACAACGTTTTGTGTGGCGTTGGTGCTTTCAATGGCCGTTGGTTCGTAATTTGTGCCTATCTTTTTTGTTTTATATTCTGATTTTTTACGCAAATTTTCAGGGATTTTTATATAATCGCCAGGGTTTATGCCATTCGTTTTAATTTCGCGTTCAGGAACATCTTTCGTGCCGGACATATGAATATTATATAGCGGAACCAAGAAATTATCAGGTGCGTTGGTAATAGTTTTTGGTTCGCCCGAACCGTCCAGTTCCATTATGCGTAATGCGCGTTCTGATTCGCCGGTTGGTTGGATACGAAATGCACCGTTCGCGCCGATGTAACCGCTGGGGTCGAAAAAGTATGCGGGGCCGCTTTTTTGTGAATATATCATGCCCAATGCCAGATTTGCCGCATCGTATCCGAATGCAGACAGATAATTAGGGGCTTTGCCCGTCATAAAATTATATAACGATATGAAATTTCCTGATATTTCAGGCAAAGTTGCATATTGTGCGCCGGCCATTGTGAAATCAGATGCGATATTTGAATCGTGCCATAATGTCGTTCCATAAAACGCGACATCGTGATTGCCGATACCATAATAGCGTAAAAATGATGCCAGTTTTTTAGAATCATCGCCGTTGCCAAGGAATAAAATTGAATCATACGGCAATTCACCAAGTGTTTCAGTACGTGATAATTTTTCAAGTTGTGTTGATAAATCGGTGCGCACAGATTGTGGTAATTCTTCGTTGGTTAAAATGTCTGATAATACTTCGCGGGCGCGGGTATTGGCAGCGTTGCGCATTTTATACAAAGATGCGCGTTGGGCAACGTCTTTGATAGAATCTGAATGACCGGGGGTATAATAGAATATGCCGTGAATTGGTATGTTATATGATTTTGCCGCCGTGTCTGCCACAGATGCCATCATTTGGCCAGATTTATTATCGGGTGCCAATATTATTGTTCCGCGTGATGTATCTTGCTGCATTTTACGAATAATTGTTTCAATGCTTTGTGTCGGTATTAAATTTACAGTCATGACGCCGTCGCCCAATGATGTTGTATCAGACGTGAAAGATATCACGGGCGTGCGTGACGGTTTTATATCGCGTAATATTTTGGCATCTTCGGCAAATAATGGGCCAATTATAACATCGGGGTTGGTGTTCAATGCCTGAATAATAGTATCATAGCGTTGGTTCGTGTCGCCCGATAAATCAAAGAACGAAATTTTTACGTTGCTTTTTGGTTTGCGTAAAAATGCTGTTTCAATAGATGTTTTGATTTCGTTGCCGTGCGATTTTGCGGTGCCACTGGCCGGTAATAACACAGCAATATCAGCGCGTGGGCCGCCGTCGTCCGAACCGTACAGAGATGTTGAATAAAGAAAACTATCTTGGACATCGGTTGGGGCAGATGTTGCCGCATCATTATATTTCCCAGATGTTGTTCCAAACATTCCGCCGCCGCATCCAGCCAACAGGCCTGATAATGTGGCGAAAATTAAAAATTTATTCATCATTCTTGAAAACCCTATTTTTTATATGCTATTATTTTACTACAAAAGGATTCAAAATGCAATCAGGG
>CAMZDE010000013.1 GCA_947305255.1 uncultured Alphaproteobacteria bacterium | reverse complement strand
TTCGGCAATAAATCGTTTTGCTGTTTCAACCAATGTTTCAAAGTTTTTATCAGCATCATATGCCATTTGGGCCAAAACTTTGCGGTCCAATGTGACACCTGCTTTCTTCAAACCATTCATAAATTGGCTATATGTCAAACCGTTTGGACGAACCGCGGCATTGATACGCACAATCCATAACGAGCGAAAATCACGTTTCTTTTGACGGCGATCACGATATGCATATTGGCCCGCTTTTTCGGTTTTTTCACGTGCAGCACGATATGTTGAATGATGACGTCCCAAATAACCTTTGGCACGTTCCAAAATTTTATTGTGCTTTTGTTTAACGGTTGTTCCGCGTTTTACTCTTGCCATGATTGCCCCCTATTATTTCAAACCATATGGTGCCAAGATTTTCGCCTGACCCATCATGTTTTCGTTTAAGTACTGTGGCTTTGACCCAGCGTTATTTGCACGCTTTGATTTATGCGACAGACATTTGTGGTGAGCATTTCTAGCAACACGGATTTTCCCAGTTGCCGTCATGGACGCACGCTTTTTCATATATGATTTTGTTTTCAATTTCGGCATTTTTTATCCTTTTTGTTAGATTCCTCGTGGCAATGCCTGCCATGTCGGATGTCTGTATTTTGACACATAAAAAAGAAAAATCAAGTTTTTATTGAATATTCAAAATTTTGCGTTTAAAGTAAATTGCATGACCAAGGATAAATTATCATATAAACTGATTAAAATCATAAAATCGGCGGCGGCGGCGTTGGCGGTACCATTGTTTATCATATATATTATGGTGGCTAAACCCGATTATGCCATTATGAATGGTTTGGCACACGTGGTTTTACCAATTGCGACGGTTGTTGGGGATATTATAACGTGGCCGGTGCGTGTGCTGGGAAATGGTGCAGATTGGATACGTGAAACATCAAATTTGCGAACTGAAAACGAAAATTTACGTAAAAAATTAGATGCGGCACTGGCAAATAAATATGCATGCGATATTGCAATTACAGAAAACCAAAAATTAGAACACGAAATCAATGTAAAACGCGCGTCACCATATGAATCTGTTATTGCAGATGTTATTTTTGACGATTCTGTGTTTCATCGGAATACTTTCTTGGTAAATCGTGGTAAAAAGTCCGGATTAGAACATGGTATGGTTGTTATTTCATTTGATAATCGTTTGGTTGGGACAATAATTGATTGTGGTTCGCAATTTTGTCGTGTTCGTGCGATTACTGATTCTGATTCCAATGTCGCGGTTCGTGTTGGTGGATCGGGGGTTTCTGGGTTTTTACAAGGAAACGGGAAATCGGGCGCGTCGGTTGGTTTTTTCAGTGACGCGCAATTTGTTGGTCGCGCGGGTTTGAAAATCATAACCAGCAACATCAGCGGTGTTTTACCGTCTGGGATATATATTGGCGAAATGATTGATGAAACGAAGGTTGATGTTTTACGTCCAAATCAAAATTCACGCGTAATGATATTAAAATACAATAATATGGATTCATACAAATAATGAACAGATTTTTGTTTTTTTTGAAAAAATCTTGGCCGTTTTTAATCACTTTGATTTTGTGGCGATTGTCTGTTTCTTTCTGGAATCCTGCGGGAATATTGGCGTTGATACCTATATTTTATTATAGTTTTGTTCGACCGATTAATTGGTTTGCGCTTTTTGGTTTAATGTTTTGTTTTTTAATAGATTATAGATGTGGTTTGCCTCTGTTTTGGACAACTATGTTTTGTATTTTTTACGCTATAAACGGATTCCAGAGTTATATAGAAATACAAAATGTTGAAAAAAATGCGCTTTATATTTTTATGTTGTTTATTGGGGGCGGATGTTTTATTTTAACGTTTTCAAATTTAACGTGGAATAATTTAGTGAACAATATTTGGCTTTTTGTCTGGATGGCGGTGTTGTATGTTCCAATAACATCTCTGGACAATTTATTAGAACGCAGGGCGAAAATATGATAGATACAGAAGTATCACGCACATTTGACCGACGCAGCGCACTGTTTTTAACAGGCGGTGTAGTGTTGACTTCTGTATTGGTTTTACGTATGTTACAAATGCAGGTTTTTGAATACAAAGATTATTCAAAAAAAAGTGAAAATAATATTTTCAGAATTCAGGCTATATTACCACAACGCGGTGATATTTTAACAGATTCAGGCACTGTCATTTCGCGTGATGCCCCGATTTACCGTGTATACATCATTCCCGAAGAATCAAATGATATTGAAAATCTGGTTAATCAGGTCGCAACTAATTTGAATCTTCGCAAAAAGACAGTGGACAGAATTTGGCGTGATATAAAAAAACAAAAGGCTTTTCAACCGGTATTGGTGACCGAAAATTCAAATTGGAATACGTTGGCAAAATTATCTGCAAAAAACATCCCTGGGATTCATATCAGCACTGGGTTTTCACGTGTATATGAAATGGGACCTGCGGGGGCGCAGGTTTTTGGATATGTTGGCGCACCCAAAAAGCCTGTTCCGAATGCACCGTTTTTCACGACAGGTATAAACGGGTTAGAAAAAAGATTCAATGATGATATTTGCGGTCAAATGGGGCAAACTGTTTTGATAACAAACGCTGTGGGGCGCGTGACTGGTGAAGACAAAGCGCAATATGTTCCGCCGATATCTGGGGGTAATATAAGAACAACTATTCGTGAAAATGTTCAAAAAACATTGTATGATTCTTTGGCGATGAACCGCGCGGGTTGTGGTGTTGTTATTGATATTGAAAATGGCGCGATATTGGCGATGGCTTCGACCCCCAGTTTTGATCCAAACAATTTCAAAACAGACGATAGTGAAGAATATATTGCTTCGTTATTAGACGATGTCGCAAAACCGTTTATGAATAAAACTATTGAAGGTTTATATCCCCCAGGGTCTACATTCAAAATCGTTGTTGCGTTGGCCGCTTTGGAAAGTGGCGCAATAACACCGAATGAAAAGATATTTTGCCCTGGGTTTTGGGAATATGGAAATCATAAATACCATTGTTGGGAAAAACACGGACATGGATACGTTGATTTGATTGGCGCGTTAAAACATTCTTGCGATATTTATTTTTATCAGGTCGCATTACGCATCGGAATTGACGCAATTAAACAAATGGCATTAAGGTTAGGATTAAACCAGAAATATATGGACGATGTGTTGGCACATGAAATGACTGGGATTATCCCAGACAGACGGTGGAAAGAAAGAAATGTTGGCGCACCATGGGTTCACGGTGACACTATTATTTCAGGCATTGGCCAAGGATTTATTCTGACTAACTGTCTGCAATTGGCAGTGATGATGGCGCGCGTTGCATCTAATAAAGAAATTGTTCCGCACCTTGTATACAGTGAAAATCCGCCAAAATTCAAAAAATTAGGTATCCAAGAAAAAAATCTGAAATTGGTGTTAAACGGACTTGAAGAAGTCACAAAAAAAGGCGGCACAGCATCGGGCAGCGCGATAAATGTCGACGGCAAAAAGATGGGTGGAAAAACCGGAACGTCCCAAGTGCGCAGTATTTCAAAAGCAGAACGCGAAAGCGGCGTTTTAACAAATGACCAATTAAAATGGAACCTGCGAAATCACGGATTATTTGTTGGGTATGCACCGACGAACGCCCCAAAATACGCCGTATGCGTGATTATGGAACATGCGGGGGGCAGTGGGCCTGCGGCACGTGCAACTGCAAATATTATGAAGGAATTATTAAAATAAAATGACAACAACAACACGTGTTTCAAATGCAAATATGATGACGTTTGGTGAAAAACTGTCACGGTTTTCATTAGCGTTATTTATTCCAATGTGTACCGTGTTGTCTATATCTTTGATTGTTTTGTTTTCGGCGGGTGGCGGGTCATGGACACCGTTTGCTTTCTCACAATTTTTAAAGATTCTGTTTGGGTTTGTTATATTCTTTTTTGTTTCGTTTTCAAATATCAAGACATGGATAAAATCCGCCTATGTAATCTATGCAATCGCATTGATTTTAATAGTATTGGTCACTTTTGTCGGCGATGTTGGTATGGGTGCTCAAAGATGGTTATCAATTGGTGGCGTAAATATTCAACCATCTGAATTTATTAAAATCGCACTCGTATTGGCATTGGCGCGCTATTTCGCATGGAAAAACAGTGTGGAATTAACACAATTTAAAAATTATTTAATTCCTATTGCAATGTTGTTGCTGCCGTTTTTATTGATTTGCGCACAACCTGATTTAGGGACCGGAATTTCATTGGCATTAATAACATTGGGTATGTTTTACATTGTTGGTGCAAATAAAAAATGGTTTGTTATCGCTGGGGTTTTGGCGGTTATTTCTGCGCCGGTTGTTTGGTATGGCGCGATGCATGATTATCAAAGAAACAGAATTATAACTTTTTTGAATCCTGAATCTGATTCACGTGGTGCCGGATATCAAATCAATCAGGCGAAAATTGCGTTCGGCAGCGGCGGCATTATTGGCAAAGGATATTTATCTGGATCCCAAGCGCAACAATCATTTTTACCTGAAAAGCATACTGATTTTATATTCACAATGTTGGGCGAAGAATTTGGCTTTATCGGGGCATTTGTTTTGTTAACTTTGTATACATTCATTGTCGTGGCGTTGTTTTGGTGTGCAAAAACGTGCCGAAATCGGTTTGGACAATTGGTCTGTTTTGGTTTTATGTTGAACTTTTTCATTTATTACTCTATAAATATCTCTATGGTGTTGGGGCTGATGCCGACGGTTGGGGTTCCATTACCATTGATGTCTTTTGGTGGCAGCAGTTTGATATCACTTCTGTTTGGGTTCGGTTTGTGTCAAAATGCGCATATCCACAAAGATCAACAATTATCATCTAAGGGGTTTTGAAACATGAATCTTTTAATCGTAGAATCTCCATCAAAGGCAAAAACTATTGAAAAATATCTGGGGAACGGATGGCGTGTTGTTGCGTCGGTTGGTCATGTGCGTGATTTAGTCCCTGAAAGCGGCAGTGTTGATATACAAAAAGATTTCGAACCCAAATGGCAAATTATGCCTGGCAAAGAAAAACAATTAAAAATTATTACAGATGAATTAAAAAAGGCCGATGCAGTATATCTGGCGTCCGATCCGGACCGTGAAGGTGAAGCAATTGCATGGCATATCAACGATATTTTGAATGCGCGTAATTTATTAAAAGGCAAACCGGTGTATCGTGTGGCTTTCCATGAAATTACGAAAAACGCAATATTGGCGGCATTAAAAAATCCACGTGAAATTGATAATAATTTAGTCGATGCTTATTTAGTTCGCAGAATATTAGATTATTTAATCGGGTTTGGAATTTCACCACTTCTTTGGCGACGCAACCTTGGAAAATCTGCGGGACGTGTACAAAGTGTCGCGGTTAAATTGGTTGTTGAACGTGAAAAAGAAATAGAACAATTCAAACCTGTTGAATATTGGTCTGTGGCTGCAAAATGCGGTGTTCAAAAAAATGAATTTGATGCAAATCTGATTAAATTTAACGGCAAAAAAATCGATAAATTAACACTGGAAAATAAAAATATGGTTGATGAAATTGTATCAACTATTAAAACACCAGCCGTGGGTCATATTTGTGACATCGAAAAAAAGCAGGTTCAACGTCATGCATCTGCGCCGTTCACAACATCTACATTACAACAAGAGGCTGCGCGCAAACTCGGTTTTTCATCAAAGCGCACTATGGCAACCGCGCAGAAATTATATGAATCTGGATTTATTACATATATGCGAACTGACGCTACGAATTTATCTAATGAAGCCGTCACAGAAATTCGCGAATATATAACCAAAGAATATGGAAATAATTTTGTTCCAAAATCTGCAAATATATATGTGACTAAATCTAAAAACGCCCAAGAAGCACACGAAGCAATTCGTCCAACTCATTTTATATCACAAAAAACAGATTTATCAGGCGACGAATTAAAATTATATAATTTAATATGGAAACGCACAATCGCATGCCAAATGTCAAACGCGTTATTTGATTCTGTGTCTGTCGATATCGATGTTAAAAATGCTATATTCCATTGTGTCGGGACAACACGTACATTTGATGGATTTATGAAAGTTTATATCGAAGACAGTGATGATGAAAAAGAACAAGGTGAAACAAAATTACCACAATTAAATATAAATGATGAAATTGAAATCAAAGAATTAATATCTGAACAACACTTTACTATGCCGCCTGCCAGATTTACCGAAGCGTCATTGGTTAAAAAACTTGAAGAATTGGGTATCGGGCGTCCATCAACGTATGCAACGATTATGTCAACTATTGTTGATAGAAAATATGTTGACCAAGATAAACAACATAGATTTCATCCGACGGTTGCTGGTTGGGTTTTGGTATCTTATTTATCAAATTATTTTCATGATTTGGTTGACGTAAATTTCACTGCAAAAACAGAAGATACTTTGGACGACGTGTCAAATGGAAAGCGTGATAAATTGTCATCATTAAAATCATTTTGGACACCAACAAATGAAACTATTGAATCTGTGCGTGATATAAAAACAGCAGATATAATCGAAAAAATTAATGAATTTATGCATAATCATTTATTCCAAAATAATGATAATAAATGTCCAAAATGTGGCGGAAAATTAGGTATAAAATTGTCTAAATTTGGGGCGTTCATTGGTTGCAGTAATTATCCAAAATGTGGATTTACTATGAAATTATCAGGTGATATTCCAGATGTTAACGATGAAAATGTGCCTGAAAATAACACATCAAAAGAAAAAGATCTTGGGGAAAATATCGTTTTCAAAATTGGAAAATTTGGGCCATATGTCACAAACGGAACGAAAAACGTATCTGCTAAAAAATATAATTTTGATACGATTACTTTGGATATTGCACGCGAATTATTAAGTGGTGAAAAAAAGAAAGTCGAACCTATTATTTTGGGCAAAAATCCAAAAACAGATAAAGCGATTTATTATTATCCTGATGGACGTTATGGGCCGTATTTGTCATCTAATCGTGTGAATGTTTCAGTCAAAGAACAACCAAGTCTGGAAACAGCTATTGATTTGATAAACAGCAAAAAAACATTTGTGAGAAAGGCAAAATAATTGTCGAAATATGATAATTCTTTTACCGATGAATTAAGACAACGTTTATCTATCATAGACGTTATAAACCGGCGTGTACCGCTGGTTAAGAAAGGTCAAAATTATTGGGGATGTTGTCCGTTTCATAATGAAAAAACACCGTCTTTTTCGGTTAATGAAGACAAAGGTTTTTATCACTGTTTTGGTTGTGGTGAACACGGCGATATTATTTCGTTTGTGATGAAATCTGAAAATTTGGAATTCAAAGAAGCTATTAAAGAATTAGCCGATATGGCTGGATTAAAAATGCCTGAATTCAGACAAAAAACACAACAACAAATCGAAGCAGAAGAAACTTATGTAAAAATAACTGAGAAGGCGGCTGAAATTTATCAAAATTTATTATATGGCGAATCTGGTCGTGTGGCTTTGGATTATATAAAAAATCGCGGGTTTAGTGATGAAATGATAAAAAAATATCGCATTGGTTATGCACCACGTGGTAATGTTATCGCATCACATTTTTCAAATATAAAAATCGATAAATTAATTGCCACAGGCCTTGTACGCGTTGGTGACCGTGGTCCATACGATTTTTTCCGTGATAAATTAATGTTTCCTATATTTAATGCACACGGTCAAATTGTTGCTTTTTCAGGACGTTCTTTGGACGGGTCAGAACCAAAATATATCAACACAACTGATACAGAATTATTCCATAAACGTCAAACTATATTTGGATTCAATTTTGCACGTGAAAGTATTCATCGTAATAATCGCAGCATTATTGTAGAAGGTCAAATTGACGCAATCCAAATGCAAAACCATGGTTTTCCTGAAACTGTGGCACCATTAGGGACCGCATTAACCGAAGATCATATTGCAATCTTATGTAAATCAAATCGTAATATTGTGTTTTGTTTTGATGGTGATAACGCCGGACAAAAAGCCGCTATACGGGCCGCGACGCTGGTTCTGCCATTTTTACGTGAAACCAGTGATATAAAATTTGCGTTTGTGACGGGTGGCAAAGACCCAGATGAAATATTAAAAACACATGGCGAAAGCGCGATGCGTAAAATCATCGATGACGCCACACCTTTGATTGATTTTTTATGGAATGTTGTTAATAAAAACTATTTAATAAATACACCTGGGGGGCGGACGAGTGCTGAAAAATATTTGAAAGATTGTATATCAAAAATCAGCGATAAAATTTTCCAAAATGAAATTGAACAAGAATTTAATCAACGTAAATTTAATCAATGGCATAAATGGAAAAAGACTGAATATAAACCAACAATTGAATTACCAGATACAGATATAATGCCGATAAATATTATAAAATCAATCGTTCAAAAATATCCTATGATTTCTGAAAAATATCTGGATTTTCTGACGTCGTTAAATATATCTTTTGATGATGAAAATGTGCCGGATACGGATTTAAGTTTAGACGCGGCTGAAAAATTCATTGTGTCATATAAATTGCGAAAATATGTTGAAAAATTAAATCTTGAAAAACAAGAAATTATATCAAACGCATTAAAAAATAATATCGATTGCAAAGAATCAATATCAGAAATCGATAACAAAATATCCGATGCCAACGAAAAATTAGAATTATTATTAGATATAAATAATAAATAAAATACCGGCTTTTTTGATAAAAAAGTTCGAAAAGGCCGGTAATTTTTAATTTTTTTATAAAAAAACAAAAAATATAAGAAAAAACCGGTTTTACCGGCCTTTTCTAAAAATTTTAATATTTTTTACACATTAAACAAGAAATGACATATATCGCCTTCTTGCATAACATATTCTTTGCCAACTAATCTCATTTTACCAGCCTCTTTAACCGCAACTTCGCCACCATATTGTAAATAATCAGATGGTGAAATGATTTCAGCACGTATAAATCCACGTTCAAAATCAGTATGAATTTTACCAGCAGCCTGAGGCGCGGTCATACCCTTAGTTATTGTCCATGCGTGCGCTTCCTTTGGCCCCACAGTATAAAATGTTTGCAAACCTAATGTGTCATATCCGGTATGTATAACACGTTCCAGACCTGATTCGTTTAACCCCAGTTCGGTTAAAAACATTTGGCGTTCTTCTGGGTCAACAATTTGTGCGATTTCCATTTCTATTTTTGATGAAATTATTAATACAGGCGCTTTGTCACCATATTTTTCACGCACCATATCAGAATATTTATTACCATTTGCCGCGGCCGATTCTTCGACATTACACACGTAAATTACCGGCTTTTTCGTTAATAAATTAAATGGTGATGCATCAACATCTTGGTCGCGTGCCGGTATCGATTTTTCAAGTCCAGATTTAATAGCAATTGCATCAGCCAACAATTTTGCCGCGTTTTTATCTTGGCCGTGAACTTTCTTTTCAAGTTTTTTTATTTGATTTTCTAAACTTTCCATATCGGCCAACATTAATTCTGTTTCAATTGTTTCAATATCTGATAGTGGATCAATACGGCCGTTTACGTGAACTATATCATCGTTTTCAAAACAACGGACAACGTGAATTATCGCGTCTGTTTCCAGAATATTTGATAAAAATTTATTACCTAAACCTTCGCCAGTTGATGCACCTTTGACCAAACCGGCAATATCAACAATTTCAAGTTGTGTTGGTATAATTCTTTCCGCACCAGCGGTTTTTGCCAGATTATGTAATGTTTTATCAGGTACAACCACACGCCCAGTATTCGGTTCAATCGTACAAAACGGATAATTTTGCGCATCTGCGGCCGCGCTTTGTGTCAACGCATTAAACAATGTAGATTTCCCAACATTTGGAAGTCCAACAATCCCACAATTAAATCCCATAATTTTTCACCAATTTAATTTGTTTTTTATTTATTATATATTATTATATGAATATATAAAGTTCGGATTAAATATGTCATACCTTTGGCAAGAATTCAATATAAAAACTTTTCCAGCGGAAACTTTGGTTTTCCGTGATGGTGTTTTTTGTAATGATTTGTCTGATTATGAAAGTGCTTATTTTAATCCGGAAACAAATACTATAAATATAAATAAAACACCAAAATTACCAATTCATATTATATATATTGGTGAATTTGCCGGTAATATCGATATAAATGTAAATTTAGACGCAAAAAATACGAATGTATTTATGACGGCAAAAATAAATAATAAAAAGCCGGCCTTTTTGAACTTTTTTATCAAAAACACCGGTAAAAATAGTGTTTTTGATGGTCAAATTATTGCACAAAATTATAACTCTTTGAATTTAGGCATAAAATGTCAACATTTATGTGAAAATACCGGCATATTCGTAAAAACACGTGTATTGGCACATAAAAATTCAAATACTATGTTAAATGGTTTGGCAGATATAGGAAAAAATTTACCAGAATGTAATTCTGATATATCTTTTTCAGTTATGGCCGATGAAAGTGCAAAAATAACAATGTGTCCAACACAATATATAAATTCAGAACCGGCCAGTGCAAAACATTCTGCATCGCTTTATCGTCCAAAAGATAACCAAATTGAATACTTACGTGGTGCCGGTCTTTCAAGTATTGAAATCAAAGAAATCTTAGAAGAAGCATTTTTATCATAATATTAAATAATAAAAAATACCCGATAAAAATCGGGTATAATAATACAATGCAATATTATATTATTTTCTTTTGAATCCTTGCTTTGCCTTTAATTTAGGATTTGCAGGATCAATCAATATAACTTGTTTCCCACGACGAATTTGTTTTACATTGCCGCGTTTTTTCCAAGCCTTTAAAGAACTTAAAAATTTCATGTCTGTATCCTTTTTACCGCATGATTATAAACCAGATTTATAAAAAATCAAATATTTATTATATATTATTGTTATTTTTATTGTGCCTGTTGATTATATTAAAAACATGAATTAACTTTTTATTAACAATTTTTCAACAAAAAAATATGAAAAAGCCGGTATTTTTACAAAATTGTTGAAAAAATCATCAAAATTTAACCTATGTTGAAAAAACAGTATTTTTTAATATTTTAAACATTTTTTAATGTTTTTACTTTTATGCTTGTTGAAAAAAGTTGAAATTGTTATAATTGGAATAATTGGAGAGGGATTTTGAAAGAAAAAGTCTTGAAAGCATTGGCAAATCCACCGCGCATATTCTATGTGCCTTATTCGCTTGCAATGATTAATTTCTTTGTTTGGTTTTTATTATTCATTGTTTCGATGGTTGTGTTTTTGATTTTTACGGCCGATATACCAATGTGGTTACCAATTGTTTTTTTGGGTGTTTTGTTTGTTTCTCATATGATTTTAAGTGTTTTTTCAAAGCAAGATTCACAAATATCCCAAATTATATTTGCCAGTTTTCGTGTGTTCAAAAATAAAATACCAAACAAGTTGATGTCGTAAAATGGAAATATTATTTAATTATTTTGCAGGAAATTCTAGTTCAATGGTATTGACATTGGTTATTATTTCTATATCTGTATTATTGATATTTATTGGTTTATTGATTTATATTCCGGCATTGACACGAAAGATTTTACCAAAATTTGGTTATGCCAGATATTCTGATTATTTACCGTTCGACAAAGTTTATAATGACAATAGTTTATCTATGCATGATGGTTCGTTGGTTCGTGTTTATAAACTGGGTGGTGTTCAAACCAGTATGATGAGTGATAAAAATCGTGAAAAATTACTGGATTTGCGCGCCCAGTTATTTAATCAAATTCAAGATTCAGATGTTTATCTTCGTTTCTTTACAATTCGCGATAGAATGGAAGAAAAAACAAACTATGAATTTCATCAACCTGTGTTGCAGAAAATATATGATAAATGGAATAACCAAGGATTAAAGATATTTAACAATACTTATTATATTGTTGTTTCTGTGAATGGTCAAAATAATCGCGAAAAATTAAATCAATGTTGCAATTATATTGAATCTATATTGTCGGTTTATAAACCAGTTATGTTGAAAAACGATAGTGTTGATAATATGGCGACGTTTTTTGGTCGGATATTATCGCCTGTAACAAAACCGATAATAAAAAAATGTGATGGTAATATTGCAAATGTGACAACTGTTGATAATGTAGAATTTGCGAAAAACGGAATTATAAAATATAGCAGTGGTGACAAAGAATGTTATGCGGCGGCATTATCTTTTAAGACTGCACCTGATTATATGGACGAAGAATTTTATAATACTATTTCGACAATACAATGTGAAATGGTGTGTATGAATGGTTTTCATACTTTAAAATCTGGGGCGGTTGATTTTTTAATGCGTCAACATAGGTCAACAATAACCGATGAAAACGAATATTCTACATTAGAACAAATCAGCGAAGCACAATCGTCAATTGATGAAAATATTACTGGGAATCAGACATTGGTTGATTATTATCCGCTGTTTATGATATTTGGTTATAATATTGATGAATTAAATCAAAATATTGCTGAATTCAAAAAAATATCTGCATCGTTTGGTATTGCGCCTGTTGTTGAAAATTTTGCAGCCAAGGTTTCATTTTTCGCGCAAATTCCTGGGTTTGATGTATTCCCCAGAATATTTAAGATGTTATCAAAAACTGCTGCGGTCAGTATTCCATTGTCAACTATGCCGCGTGGTATTGAAAATAGTGATTGGGGTCCAGGTCCATTGGTTATATTCCCAACCGCCCAAGGAACACCATATCAATTTCAATTTCATGTTTCTGATAAACCGGCGGCTGTGGGGCATACATTAACAATTGGGCCAACCGGTGGTGGTAAAACAACACTGTTTTCATTCTTGATTGCGCAATCTTTGCGGCACCAGAAATTAAAGGCATTTTTCTTTGACCGTAACAAAGGTGCCGAAATATTTACTTTGGCCATTGATGGAAAATATGTGACGATGAATGGTAAAGAAAAAAATGCAACCAAAGATACATTTTTAACACATTTGAATCCGTTAAAGATGCCAGATAGTGCCGCGAACAGGGCTTTCTTGCGTCGTTGGTTGTCGATGATAACCGGTCAAACTGATGCAATTTCAAGTGATGAAATCGCGCGCGCTGTATCTGTTAATTTTGACTATTTACAAGACAAAGACAGATTGTTGAAAAATTTATATGAAAGTTGTTTTTCATCATCTGGGCAGATGCGTGGTGAATTAAAGAAATGGATAGATCCGTTGCAATACGGTGATATATTTAATGAAAACGAAGATACGCTGGATTTGAATGCGCGTTTAACAACATTTGATTTTACTGAAATTTTGCAGGACGAAATTTTGGCGCCGGCGGTTATATCTTATATATTGCATCGAATAAATAATGTGACTGTGTCGGGTGGAAATCCGTCGTTAATTATGATTGATGAAACCGCACCAATGTTAGAAAACAAGATGTTCCGCGATAACTTTATTGCCGGATTACAAGAAGGTCGCAAAAATCGTCAGGCATATATGGTTGCTTTCCAACGTGCAAATGTTTTGGATAAATTAGGCATCGGTGATGTTGTTCGTGGTCAGGCACAAACTGTATTATTCTTCCGCAATCCGGCGGCTGATGTTTCTGATTATGAAAAATGGAATTTGAATCCGCTGGAAATGGCGTTTATCCAAGGCAAAGCCTATCCAAATCTGAAACGTGCGGTTTTGTTATCACGACCGGTGACGGGGGAATCTGTGATATTAAATACAGAACTGGGTGGTTTGGGTAATCTGCTTCGTTTGTTTGAATCGGGTCGTTCATCGGTATTATTGGCCGAAGAATTATATAAAAATTATGGAAATAATTTT
The DNA here is from genome assembly GCA_947305255.1 of uncultured Alphaproteobacteria bacterium. Taxonomy (GTDB): domain Bacteria; phylum Pseudomonadota; class Alphaproteobacteria; order Rs-D84; family Rs-D84; genus Enterousia. The sequence continues at coordinate 9,690 of CAMZDE010000013.1, read as the reverse complement.
GTAAGTGAATATCTGAAAAAACAAACTATGTAAAATTGATGTTTAAAAAATCTTTGGTTTTATTTGTTACTTTGATTTCATTTGCTGCGGTTGCAGATGATTGTTTAGATTATAAATTAACGCCGACAATAAATATATCAACGCCAATTTGGCAAAAGACAGTTGTTCAACCATTAAAACATATGGACGTTTTACACGGTAATGTTATTGCGACAATGGTTGATGAATTTGAAATCACGACAGATATCACATCAATCGAAGATGGTTTTTGTATCGCATTAAAAAATGTAGATGTGACGATTGGATATTCTGATTTTCTGGTTCAAATAGATATTTCACATAAACCAAATTCTTGCGCATATAACGCAATTTTATCACACGAAGATCAACATATTCGCGCATATTTATCAGTTATTGATGATAATGAAAAATTGTTAAACGAATCTGTGTCGTCTGCGGTAAATTCTATTACGCCTATTTTTGTTAAAAACGAAAGCGAAATAGAATCTGCCATTGATAAATTAAATGATAAAATTCAAAATCATCCTGATATCATTTTGTTAAAACAACAATTAAAAGCAGACGAAGAAATCCGCAACAAACACGTTGATGAAAATGATAAAAACGATACGTTGAAAAAGTGTTTTGAATAATCTTTATCCAAAATAAACATATACGGCCAATGGTGCAATAACCGCAGTCATTAAACCAGATAATACAATTGCCAGTGAACTGAAAGAACCCTCTATTTTTCCCATTTCCATTGCTTTGACTGTGCCGGCAGCGTGTGAGGCATTTCCAATCGCCAGACCACGTGATATAGGATTTTTCAGATTCATCCATTTACATAATTTATCGCTGACCGATGCGCCCAAGATACCTGTGATAATAACCGCAGACACTGTCAAAGACACCATACCGCCCAGTTTTTGTGTAATACCAATTGCCAATGCGGTTGTCACAGATATAGACACCAATGAACGCGCAATTACGTCAGATAACCCAAGTAAAATAACCAATATACATATTGATAAAACAGACGCGATAACACCAACTAACATCGCGAATAAAATAGTCAAAATATGCTTTTTCAATAATGGTAATTGACGATACATCGGAACCGCAAAACATACGGTCACCGGCACCAGAAAATAAGTTAAATATTTCGCCGTCGCGTTATATGTAGAATACGGAATTTTGAACGACAATAATATCGCAATTACAAACATAGTCGCTAAAAACAGCGGCGTAGTGAACGGATTTGGCCACTTTTTATTTATAATTGTTGCAATTATAAACATAACGATAGTTATCGCTGCGCCAAAATATGTTGAACCAGTAATTAAATCTGTCATTTTTTGTTCCGTTTATGTTTATTCAAAAAATAGTCCGCTGTTTTGCCGGTAATAACCATTGTCACAAAATACGCCGCGACCAATAATAAAACCAGATAATACCAAATATCTGAAATTTCAGGCCAAATATCAATAACTGCAACCGCAGGCGCAATAAAGAACAATGCCATTACACCGTGAAACCAATCTGCAACATCGGCAACCCAATTTAATTTTATTATGTGTAATGCCAATGCGATAAATAACAACAGCAATCCATAAATACTGCCTGCGATGGGCAGGGGAATAAAGTATTCGCATACTTCGCCTAAAAATACGAACACCAAAATAATCATAAATTGCAGCAGGTATTTCATAAATTCTCTCTCGATTAATCAGAGATGATTATAAATAAAAAAGCAAAGTTTGAAAAGGGATTTTTTGTGCTTGTTTAATATGTGAAAATTTGATATAATGAACGCGTCAGAAAGGGTTTTTCTGATGAGGTGTGAGAACCTGATATCATATCGCGTCTTGGACGACGTTAAAAGCTCCAGCCGTAATGGTTGGAGAGTTGCCGAATAAATTGAATAAGGCACACAATTTCGATATGAATTGTTCTCAATCTCCAACCACCTTTAATTCAAGGGTGGTTTTTGTTGTTTATTTCCCCCGCGGAAGGGGGCGTTTGCGGTGGGGATACTTCCCCCAACAATCGGTAAAATAAAGAATAAAGGAGAGGAACGATGAAAACAACAAAAACAATATTAACTCTGGCTGTGATTGCGGCGTTGCCATTCGGCGCAATGGCAGATTATACATATGTCCAACAAAACACACCTGCAATGGTTGAACCCGGTGCTGTAGCAACGAAATCAAGAGACGTTGCACCATATGTAATTATGGCACCAACCACGGCGGATGAATCACATATTGCCACCACTGCGTATGTTAAGGGCGCATACAATGATGCAATTGCGGCAGTAAATACGCTAGATTTTCAGATTAAGACTAAGCAAGACCAGTTGTATACATCTGATGTAGATGATGCTAATTTGGAAGTAGATTTATTGCCAGCTCAATACTTTGTAGAACAAATGGCAGATGGGGCGGAGGCCGATGAACTTGGGGTATTTATGTTGTCGGCATATGGTGTTGCCTTAGGAATACAAAGCCAACAGGTTAAAATATATACAACTTGGGATGATGATAGTGATTCTGCTACGACCCACGTGTTATTGGACACAATTTTACCAGACGACGATTAAATTGGTATAATCAAACAAAATCCCGCCTTTCGTGGCGGGATTTTTTATTGTTTTTTGCGTTTTTGATAATGCTTAGTCAAAGTGAACATTATTATAGACATCAATAAAATCGAACCCTGTAATAATATCAGGCCCGTTTCGGGTGTTTCCAGTAAAATATAAGCCAGATAAGATACTTCTGAGGTAATCCAGATAATCCAACTGTATAAATTTATATCGTCTGCGGATTTAGTTTTTATCAGTTGTACAATCTGGGGCCAATAGGCGATGATATTACATGTCGTGCATATTATAATAAGTGCCAATGCAATAATACTTTTCATAATTAATCCTTTTGTAAGAATTTTATCATAACCAATTTTGCAAGGAAAATAAAAAATTAAAATCTTTAAATATATTCTTTTAAAAACTAAACCGTGGTTAGAAAATTTTGACATAGAAAGAATAGGTTTTATAATACTGTTAATACAATATGGTGGTTTATTTATGAAAAATGATTTTATATTTTGTCCGATTTGTGCCAGCAAAAATATCACAAATATAAATAATCGAAAATGGGAATGTCCTGATTGCGGATTCGTTTTGTATAATAATTCTGCAACTGCTGTCGGTGTGATTATTGTAAATGATTCTGGTCAGGTGTTATTCGAAGTGCGCGCCAAAGAACCAAGGTTTGGATTGCTGGATATGCCGGGGGGATTTGTAGAACATGATGAAAGCGTTGAACAGGCTTCTGGGCGTGAATGTCGCGAAGAATTAGGTGTTGATATAAATATTATAAAATATTTGTGTACGTTTCCGAACACATACAGATATAAAAATTTTGAATATAAAACATGTGATGTATTTTTTATTGCGAAAATCGCAGATGGTGCCGAATTCAGATTGCAATCAAGCGAAGTGTCTGGTGTTAAATGGTGTTCTGTGAATAATCATGACGATTTAGAAAAACTGCCGTTGGCTTTTGATAGTGCGTATCGCGCATTAGATTTTTATCTGAAAAATAAGTAATACAACAAATAAATTTGATTGGTCCGCCTGCGCTGTTTTTTTATCCGCAATTTGTTTCCAAGAATTTGTCGGGCTACGGCGAGACACTAGATTTTTCATTAAAAAATGGTGCTTTTGCACCATTTTTTGAAAAATCTGTGGTTGCGGGAGATGGATTTGAACCACCGACCTTCAGGTTATGAGCCTGACGAGCTACCGGACTGCTCTATCCCGCTATAAGTGATTGTTATTTTATATCTTTTTGTCAATTTGTCAAATAAAAAGTTTTTATTTTTTGTGTTTATTCACATGTGTTCTGATTCTTGCATTGTTTGTTTTTTGTTGCTATGATGTCCCCATAGGTATTTTTTATGAAGAAATCAGTAAAGAAATTTTTCAGAAATGCATATGGGTGGGCCATTGTTCAATGGCCGATAGTGTTCGTGTTTTATGTTCTGATTTGGTTCGTATATTTTACATCAAAAAAAGATATTGTTGGATATGATATATTAAAGCAATACCGCAGAAAACCGGCTATTTTTGTATTCTGGCATGGGCGCACAATGATGTTGTCACCGATTGTTGCACGTGCGGGCGTTCATGGATATGCGATTGCAGATTCACGACGTGACGGACGCGCAATTGCCAAGATGGAAAAATTATTTGGTCTGCGGACAATATATGGTTCATCAAATAATGGTGGTGTATCGGTTTTGAAAAATGGTGTTCGTGTTTTGCGACATGGGGGATATTGTTTGGCGCTATCGCCCGATGGGCCAAAGGGGCCGTCGATGCGCTGTCATGACGGGGCGTTATATTTTGCAAAAATGACAGGTGCGCCGATTATACCGGTGTGCTATTCATGTTCACGACCGATTTTTCGTGACCGTTGGGATAGATATTTGTTGACCAAGCCTTTTTCGATTATCAAAGGTGTTGTTGGACAACCTATATTTATTGATAAATCTACGAAAATCGAAGATTTTGAACAACTGCGTCAGAATCTTGAAAATATTATGGTAAAACAAGCCTATGATTTAGATAAAAATTTTACTGATTTTGTTGTTGAACAAGATTTGACGTCTGAAAAATTTAAGAGGCAGAAATGAAAACGCCGCGCTGGTTTTTAAAAAGAAATTTAGTGTCGTATGCACTATGGCCGTTTAGTGGTTTTTATTATATTGCGTCGCGTTTTGTTTTTTGGATGCGTGCGCGTCATGAATTTTCTTCGCGACGTCCGATTATTTGTTTTGGAAATATTTTATCAGGTGGGGTTGGTAAAACACCTATTGTGCGTCAGGTGGCACGTTTCTTTGATTCACCAGTTGTTATGCGTGGGTATAAGAAAACAAAAGATACTGATAACATTGGTGACGAAGCAAAAATGTTGGCTGCTGATGGTTTGTTGGTGCATGTTGGCGACAGAAAAAGCAATATTGTTTTATTAAATAAACAAAAATCAAAGACACCTATTGTTATGGACGACGGGTTTCAAAATTCGTCTATTAAGAAAGATATTTCGGTTCTGGTTTTTGATGAATCAATTGGATTTGGAAATGGTTTTTTATTGCCGGCCGGACCGTTGCGTGAAAAACCGTTGGCGATACGTCGTGCCGATGCAATTATTGTTATTAAACGAAAAAAAATAGCACGTAATTTTTCGTTGCCGACCAGTATTCCTATATTTTACGCAACGAATAGTGAATTTTGTCCGTACGATGAAAAAACACCAGTCGTTGCGTTTGCTGGGATTGGATATCCGAATAAATTTTTCGAAAATATACCGGCAAATGTTGTTAAAAAAATTTCTTTCCCAGACCATTATCAATATAATGATGAAGATATTAAAAGTTTGATAAAAACTGCTGATGAAATGGGGGCGAAATTATTAACAACCGAAAAAGATTGGGTGCGTTTGCCAAATTGGGCGCAAAAGCAAATAAAATTTTCAGCGTTAAATACTGAAATCGAAGGCGGTTTTTATGATTGGTTAAAGGAGAGGATACATGACATCGATAACAAAAAAAATTAAAATATCTGGGGTTGGTATTCATTCGGGTTTGCCGGTGGATATGATTGTTTTACCGTCAAAAAAATCAGGGATTTTTTTTAAGCGCACAGATATAGAAAATTCACAATTAATTCCGGCAACGTTTGATAATGTTGGTGATACGGCGATGCGGAATACGACGGTCGGAAATAAAAACAGCGCACATGTGCAAACGATTGAACATTTTATGGCGGCACTGTTTTTATTGGGTATTGATAATGCGGTCATAGAAATAAATAATTTTGAAACACCTATATTGGACGGCAGTGCGTATGAATTTTATAAGATGTTATCGACGGTTGCTGGCAAACAAGGAAAAATGAAAAAAATCATAGTTAAAAAAACTATAATTGCATATCGTAATGAATTGGCAAAAAATTTGCCGTTTTGGAAACGTATTAAAACTGTGATTTTGAATCATACCATTTGGCGTCGCGGAAATGGATATGTGAAATTGTCGCCAAATGAAAATGGGTTATTGGTTGATGCGACTTTGATTTATCCTGATAAAATTATAGGCAATCAATCGTTTTCTTGTCTATTAGACGGGACAAAAAAATCTGTTGATAATTTTGTTAAAAATATATCAAAATCGCGCACTTTTGGTAAATATTCAGAATGGGAATGGTTAAAGGCGCATAAAATGGCGCGCGGCGCAAATGAACATAATGTTATTGCGTTGAATGACACAGGGGACGGGACTTTAAACAAATTATTATATCCTGATGAATTTGTTCGGCATAAAATCATAGACGCGGTTGGCGATATGTTCACATCAGGCGGTTTTATTTATGGACATTTGGAATCGGTCAAAGGTTCACATGCGTTAAATAATCTGGTGCTTAGGAAATTATTTAGCGACAAATCTAACTATGAAATAATTGATAAATAACAACAAAAGGGGGGATAATATGAGAAAGATATATTTGTTTGCAATATTGTTGGCGGTTTGCGCCTGTGCGGATACAAAACCACAGCCGGATAATGGTTTGGTTCGTTTGAATGCGATACCTGAAAACTGTAATTTTTTATATGAAATAAAATCAAGTTTTTCAGGATATTCAGAAGAAGATGCTTTCGATTTTGTAGAAAAAAGAATTGTAGAAGAAAACGCATTTGGTGATTCTTACTATATCGCCAGCGAAGATATAGTCGAAAACGAAGGGGCTATATTTGGGCCGAAAAATACATATAAATTGAAGGCGATGGTTTATAATTGTAAAAAATAATTTTTTTGCATAAATAAATACTGTATTTAGTGTAATTTTCGTCTTTCTTTTTTTTATGTGTTTGTGTTATAATTATTTCACATAGAGAGAGAATTTATGAAACAGGTGATGATTATCAATCGCAAAAAGTATGCCACAGGCTTGTTTTGGCAGCCTGTGAATCCGTTGATTACACCGTTTCTATATGCCCGTCAATTAATTGCAAAAAGCAATAAAAAATATAATCTGTTGACCGAATATAAATCTATGATTGGGTTGGCAGATTATCACGATGGCGCGCGCGCAGGTATGGTTGCGGGTGCATCTGCGGTGATGAATTCGTTCAGTGAATTTGTCTCTTTCATGGGTGTTTTTCAGGTTGGCAATAATAATTATTATTTAATCGCGGTTCGTAACGGTGTCATAATTCGTGATATTTTATTAGACAAAGAAAGCGAAGCGCGCAAAATGTATGCTGAATTGTCAAATATGCCTGATTGGGGCGGATTGTTTGCGCCGGCGTCATGGGGTATGCCACGATCCCAAGAAAAAATATTATCCCAAGTTATAAAGAAAGATGCGGGTTCTAAATTGCGCCAGATGAGCATTATAAAATCTATTCTGCCATCTGTGATTGCGGTGGTCGTGTTTTTGATTGCTGGTATCGCGTTTTTATATTCACCATTGTTCAAAACGAAAGACACACCAAACACGGCAAAATTAAATCCTGAATTGGCGGCAGAATATCAACGTCAATTACAGGCGAAAAATGAAGAGTTAGACAAACAGTTCAAGGTAGAAAGAAAAACTTTTGAATATCCATATAATAAATTGCCAAACCCAATGGATAGGGCGCGCCTTTGTTATAAAGCAGTCGGTTTTATGATGCAGCCTGTGATGGGTTGGAATCAACGTTCGGTTGATTGTGGTGAAAGTCATGTTTCAGCTGTGTTTTCACGTGATTTTGGGACATTAAATGATTTTTATGTTGTGGGGGGCGATTTAATGCCTGGGGGAATTGTCACGCAAAGGTCAGAAAACGATATCGATGTTCGTGTTAAATTGCCGGCATTAAATACAGGCTCTTCAATTGATGAACGCGACCAAGAAACTGCTATGCGTGATATAGTATCTATTTTTCAACAGGCGAATATGCCGGCAGGTATCAAGGCGACAAATGAAACAGTTCGCACAGGTATTAATCGCGAAACAATAAATATTATTGAAATTACGGCGACTTCGAAATTAATTCCTATGGAATTTATGCAGATTTTTAACGGTTTTGGTGGTGTTTATATGAAATCTGTTAATTGGGAAGTTGGCGGCAAAAATTGGTCTTATAAAATTTTGGTTTATACAAAATAAAAGGTGAAAAAATGTTGAAAAAAATGTTCTATTTTATTTGTTTCGGGATTGTTTGTGTGGGCGTGTCTTTGAATGCGTTCGCAGAAGAATTTGTGGAAGAAATAATCACAGAATCCATACCACAAAGAAGCCCTGATGAAATATCTGCCGAAGCGTTAGATGCATATAATGTCGAAGGTTCTTTGTTCGAAAAAATTACAAATCTGGAACAAGAAAAATTAATCATGAAATTAGAGGCAGAACGTATTCGTTTGGATTTGGAATTGGATTCTTTAAATCAACAAAAAATGAAAAAGCAAATGGAAATGGACGGCGCATACGCCAGAGATGATCAACAGCAAGAAATCCAACGGGCCAAAGCGGAATTAGATGCCAAGATAGAAAGTTTGAAAAAACAAATCGCAGAAATGGATAACAAAGAAGAAGTTCAAATCGAAAGAGTCTCGGAACGTGTCGAAAAAGCAGAAACTACAACACCGCAAATTGTTGGCAGATATAAATTAATAAATGTTATTGGTGTTGGCAATCAATTGCAGGCTACAATCCAAGATATTTCTACGGGACAAAATAAACGTATTTCTGTGGGGAAACAATTGAACGGTTATACTGTGAAATCAATTTCTTTGAATGACGGAATTGTTTTCGAAAAAGATGGGGAATCTGAAAATCTGAATATTGGGAAATAATATGCCAAAAGAAGAAAAAGATTTTGTTGATATATCAAATAAACCGTCTGTGCCGGCGGGATTGGAAAACGCGCCCAGCAAAGATATTTTGGATTATTTGTTTGCAAACGATAATAAATTATTGACGGCGCGCGATGCTGAATTTTCCCTTTCGCGTGATTCTCAAGGTCTGGTTGCGTATTTTTCAGGTGGTGAAATTGTTATATCCAGAACGCATAGATATGACGGACGCGTTTTGGCGTTTTTGGAATTATTACGGCAAAATAATATTGTCACGAAACAGCCGTATTATTCTGATTTGGCTTTGTTGTCAAACATATACAAAACAAACGATAAATTATTTGGATCGGCGACTGGGTCTGGGTTGGATTTTGATAACCAGATGCAGAAAGATTTCGTCGATATTGTTGCGCGCGCGGCGGCGCAAAGGGTGTCTGATATTCACATAGAAGTTGCGGACCAAACAACGATTTATTTCCGTATAGACGGTAGTATGCAACCTGTGTTGGAATATAATTCACAATGGGGTGAATCTTTTGTTCGTGCGGCGTTTGCATCGGCTGATATTTCTAATTCGAGTTATGCGCAAAACGAATATCAGGCGGCCCAGAAAGACGGACGGACGCCATTACGTGGAACGCGCGATTTGTATTTGCCGTCGGCCGTGTTGGGTATTCGTATGCAATTTAACCCAATTGCGTTTGGTAGCCAATATTTGGTTATGCGTTTGTTATATGATAACCCAAGTGAAGGTATCAAGACAGAACAAGAATTTAATGATTATGAACA
>CAMZDE010000012.1 GCA_947305255.1 uncultured Alphaproteobacteria bacterium | reverse complement strand
CCGTCGCGGTAATGGCTATGCCTGCAAAGCGCGGCATCAAGAGAACCATAACACTGCCCAACGGTACGGAGAAAACCGTCACGCCAAGATATGTACGATAAAGATAATGTTTTTGCAAAGATTTTAAGTGGTCAAATTCCTTGTAAATCGGTGTATAGCGATGATAATGTTTTGGCTTTCCATGATGTTTCACCACGTGCGCGCGTTCATGTTTTGGTAATTCCGCGCGGTGAATATACTGATATTTTCGATTTTACGCAAAATGCGCCGGCGGATGTTCAGGTCGCTTTTTGGCGTGGTGTGCGCAATACAGTTGAAAAATTGGGGTTGCGTGATAATTTCAGAACAATTGCAAATACTGGACGCGGCGCGGGTCAATCCGTTATGCATTTCCATGTTCATATTATGAGTGATGACAGATTCTGTGAAGAATTTTAAGGTTCGTGTGACACCGCATGCTAAACAAAACACCGTCGTTGAACGTGACGGTGTTTTGCGCGTTTATACGACAACCGCCCCAGAAAAGGGGCGGGCAAATGAGTCTGTTATTGAATTATTATCAAAATATTTTAATGTCCCAAAATCCAGAATCAAGATATTAAATGGCCTTGCATTTCGCGAAAAAACGGTCACTATCATTTAAATCTTTAATCAATTCTTCGGGTGAATTCACAATGTGAATGTTATAATCTTCGGGATGAGGTATAAAACCTTCGTCTTGCATATGTGTCATAACGGCACCGAAAAATTCCCAATATTTTGCCGTGTTCATCATGAATATTGGTTTACAGGATTCGCCAACCTGTTGTTTTGTCATAATATCTGTGAATTCATCTAATGTTCCCATGCCCCCTGGTAAAATCACAAAAGCGTCTGATAAATCGTACATTTCTTGTTTGCGGGTGGAAAGCCCATCAACGACTTTGACTTGGATACCGTCGATAGCCGGTTCTTGCAAAGACAATACATGGGTTGTCGAAATGCCGATTACTTCGCCACCGTTTTCCAATGCCGCGCTGGCCACCGCGCCCATTAAGCCGACATTACCGCCGCCAAAGACCAACGTCATTTTGTTGCGCGCCAATAATTCGCCAACTTTCTTTGCATCACGTATATATTCAGGGTTATTCCCAGATTGATGTCCACAATAAACTGCTACTGATTTTATTTTCTTATTCATTTCATTTTTCCTTTATTTTTCGAAATTATACCATAAAATAGTCAATTATGAACCAAAATTTTATAGATTTTATGAAAAAATACCAAAATATCCGGTTGGCCGTCGGGGTCAGCGGTGGTGTTGATTCTATGTGTTTATTGTATTGGTTGCACGAAATTGGTGCAGATGTCACCTGTTTGCATGTAAATCACCAGTTGCGGCCAGAGGCAGATATTGAAACAGAATATGTCAAAGATGTTTGCAAAAAATTAAATATCGATTGTCATATTTTTTATTGGGATGACGAAAAACCAGAAACAGGGCTGGAAGCCGCCGCCAGAGATGCGCGCTATAAAATGATGACGGATTTTTGTCATGAAAATAATATTGAATATTTGTTAACTGCGCATCAAAGTGACGATCAAATTGAAACTTTCTTGATGAATTTATCGCGGGGTAGTGGTTTGTATGGTTTGTCGGCGATGTTGCCACAATCAGAAAGAAATGGTATTAAAATTTTACGCCCGTTGTTGTCTGTTTCACGCGATGAAATAATGCGGTATTGTGATGATAACGGGATTAAATATTTTATTGATTCTATGAACAGTGATGAACATTATACACGCGTTAAAATTCGTAAAAACCGTCATTTGTTAAATGATGATTTAGGAATTAGTGATGCACGTTTATTATTGGCAATTCAAAATTTAGGTCGGACGCGCGAATGGATGGATAAATATATTTCGTCACGTATTGATTTGGTTATTCGTTCGTGGGGTGCGATGTTCGTTGCTTCTTTTTTGTTTGACGAAGCAGAAGAAATTAGATTAAAGTTTTTGGGGTCATTAATTCAAATGATAGGGGGGAATGATTACCCTGTGCGGTTGAATTCTTTGAAAAAGGCACTATGTAATTTGCAAAGCGATTGTAAATTTACACTGGGGCATTGTACGATTCGAAGATTGAACGACAGAATCTTAATTGTTCCAGAAGGAAAACGAACAAGTTTTAGGAAAAGACATGAAAAACGAAAAAAATATATTTAAAAGAAAAGACGGCTCGATTTTTTATCTGATAGTTTTTGTAATTTTATTTGTTGTTTTAATTGCGCGTGCGTTTGTCGGTGAAAAAACAGATGTTGGCTTGGTTCAAAATCCAGAGGCGGCAACGGTCAAGGCGCCAATTGAATTGTCTTTTTCTGATGTGTTGCGTCGCAGCGGTGAAATAAAAACTATGGAAATCAAGAAAGGCGATATGGCCGTTGGTAAATTAAAAGACGGGACGCCGTATAAGGCAACGATTGCATATAATCCAGAATTGTTGGAAAGATTTTCAAAATCTGGGACGGCGGTGTCAATCGATAATACCGATTCGTTTATGGATTCTGTGGCAAAATGGTTGCCGATTGTTGTTGGGGCTTTGTTCTTGTTTTGGTTATTGCGTTTAATGCGTGGCGGCGGAAATGGTGGCATCACACGCAGTTTGATTGGTCAAAATCCAACCAAGATTACAACCGGTAAAACAAAAACAACATTCAAAGATGTCGCAGGAATTGATACAGAAAAACAGGAATTAATGGAAGTTGTGGATTTCCTTAAAAATAAAGAAAAATTTAAGGCGTTGGGTGCGCGCGTGCCTCGTGGAATTTTGTTGTCGGGCGAACCGGGGACGGGTAAAACTTTGTTGGCGCGTGCCGTTGCAGGCGAAGCGAATGTTCCGTTTTTTGCTACATCGGGCAGCGATTTTTCTGGTATTATCGTCGGTTTAGGTGTTGCTAAAATAAAAGAGATTTTTGAATTGGCAAAACGCAACGCACCATGTATTTTGTTCATTGATGAAATAGATGCAATCGGCCAAAGCCGCAGCAAACATTCATTTAATGATAATGACCGCGAACAAACATTAAATCAATTGTTGATTGAAATGGACGGATTTTCAAATGCCACAGGTATAATTGTGATTGCTGCGACAAATCGTCCTGATATGTTGGATAACGCGTTGTTGCGGCCTGGGCGTTTTGATAGACAGATACATATTGATTTCCCAAATCTGGACGGTCGTCGTGACATTTTAGATTTGCATGCGAAAAAATTCAAAATAGATGAAAAAGTCAATATGATGGACGTTGCACGTGGAACGACTGGTTTTTCAGGTGCTGATTTGGAAAATTTGTTGAACGAAGCGGCTTTGCATGCGGTGCGCAGTAATCACAAATCAATTGAACAAAGTGATATAGAAGAAGCGCGTGATAAAATTTTAATGGGCCCAAAGAAAAACCAAAAGATGCGCCCAGAAGATATTAAATTAACCGCATATCACGAAGCGGGACACGCGTTTGTCAGTATGCATTATGCAGATGTGACTGACCCGATACACAAGGCTACGATAATTCCGCGTGGACGTGCGTTGGGTATGGTGCAACATTTGCCTATTGATAACAAAGTTTCAATGACGTTTGACGAAGTGCGCGCTAATTTGTCTGTGTCGTTGGCAGGACGTGCATCCGAAGAAATTTTCTTTGGTGAAAATAAAATTACTACTGGGGCGGAAAGCGATATTGCTTCGGCGACGCGTATTGCCCGATATGCTATAACGACAGCGGGTCTATCAAAGAAAATCGGTATGGTCGCAATTAACCAAGCAAACACATTTGGTCAAAAAATGGCATTGGAAAATGCGTCTGAAAAAACCGCCCAGATTGTTGATGATGAAATTCGTTCTTGGTTAGATGTCGCATATAAAGATGCAAAAAATTTAGTGGCAAAAAATAAATCGACTGTGGAAAAAATTGCAAAACAATTATTAGAACGTGAAACATTGACCGGCGACGAAATCCGCGAAATTGTTTTTGGCAAAAAGAAAACAGTTGTAAAAAAATCTTCGCGAAAAACAAATGCAAAAAAATAACGATGTAAAATTTGAGGTTTTACATATGCCACCAACGAATACTAATTCGTTGGTGGTTTCACGTGGAACGGATGCTGTTATTTTTGATGCGTGGGGCAAAGCGGCTGATTGGGAACGTGTTTTATTGGAACGTGGATTAAATTTGCGTGCGATATATTCAACACATGGACATCATATATCGGCGGCACCTGCGTTGGCGCGTGCGTTTAATATAGATTGGTTTTTAAATAAAAATGATGAATATTTAATCGGTTGGGGAAATGAATTATTAGATATGTTCGGCATACCGCATATTCATGATAATTACAAAAAACCAATTCATATATCATCAGGAACTATTGAAATTTTGCCGGACGTAAAAATAGAGATAATGGAAACCCCGGGTCATACGCCGGGGGGATTGATGTTCTATTTTCCGCAATATCAAATTTTGATGACAGGTGATACTTTGTTTGCCGAAAGTTATGGTCGCTTTGATTTTCCAGGGGGTGATGAAAATCAGTTAATGCAATCTATACATAATTTATATGAAATGGATTTAGATGACGGTGTTTATGTCGTGCATGGTCATGGTATGGATACTACTATTGAATGGTTGAAAAAACATAATCAATTTTTCAAAGCGTAAAAACCAGAACGCGATTGATTCCGGATAAATCTGGTTCAACGTGTTCAAAATGCCAACCGAAATATTCAAATATTTTTATAACGTTGTTTGATTGGCCAACACCAATTTCCAAATAAATTTTTCCATTTTTATTCAATAAATTTACAGCATTTTTTGCGATTTGTTCGTATGCCGCCAATCCGTTGTTTTCGGCATAAAGCGCGATTTCTGGGTCAAATTTTGCCGCGTCATTTACGCGTGTGTCGCCGTATGCAATATATGGTGGATTTGAAACAATGATGTCGAATTTTTCGGCTGATTTGAATTTTGCAAAATCAGCGTGTTTCGTTTTTATTTTTTCTGATAAACCTAATTTTTTTATGTTTTTGTTTGCGACACGCAATGCAGATTTTGATTTATCAATCCCGATACCGCTTAAATCATTAATGTTTTTGCATAATGCACATATTATACACCCAGACCCTGTTCCCATATCCAACACACGGCGTGGTTGCGGGACAATACAATCTTTGATGACCGTTGACACCAATGTTTCTGTATCGGGGCGCGGGTCCAAAGTGTGTTTGTTTGTGTAAAATTCCAGACCATAAAACCATTTTGAATGGATAATTTTTGCCACAGGCATTCCGCGACGCAACGCCCATGCATAATATATCGTTCTGAAAAAAGATATTTTTTTGTACTTTTCCGTGATTATTCGGGCGGCGCGAACGCCACCTGCAGATTGCAATATTGAGAAGGCTTGATTTATATTCATATTTTTATTATAATGTCCCCTATGAAAAAAGCAAAATATATTATCAGAAAAGCAAAAATAGTTGTAAAAAAATCGTGTAGAAATATTGGCAATAGTCATCGTTTGGCGCGCGTGATTTTGGCGTTTGCTGGCGTTATGATGTTGGTGGCAGTGGGGGTGTTGATTTTTTATAAACCTGCGCGTCATTTCGTGGTTGTTCCGCCGGAATCACATACGGTCATAGATATTAAATCGGGTGATACGCTGTCTAAGATATTACATGAACATGGTTTTTCAGGTCAAGATATCAACGGTATCGCAAACGCTCTGAAAACAGAGGCTAAGTTCACAACATTGCACGCAGGCAGGGACAAGATTGATTTTGTACGTCCGGCAGAAGGTTTACCGATTTCTAAGATTATAATTATGGACGGCCCGTGGAACAGGGTAGAGGTTAATTGTGGAACCACCGGCGCATGGAATTGTCAGAAAATAGAAATAGAACGCGATACGCGTCTTACATATCGCGAAGGCGAAATCAAAGATGGCGATAGTTTTTATGTTGCTGGGTCGCGTGCAGGGATTCCTGCGGGGGTTTTGGCAGATGTTTATGATTTGTTGGCGTTCGAAATGGATTTTGAACGTGATGTTCGCGCAGGACAAAAATTCTTTGTTTTATACGAAGAAAATTTTGCGTCAGAGAAAAAAGTTGATAATGGACGTGTAATGGCGGTTTCTTTCCAAGCTTTGCGTGGAAATGTTCAAATGTACCGATTCGTAAAGAATGATGGAAACGTGGGCTATTACGATGAAAATGGCAACGGTGCGATTAAATCGTTAAAGCGGACGCCGATAAATAATGCGAAAATCACGTCCAGTTTTTCTGGACGGCGCAAACATCCTGTGTTGGGATTTACACGTGCACACAAAGGTGTTGATTTCCGTGCGTCAACCGGAACACCTATTCCTGCGGCGGGGGCAGGGCGTGTTGTCGCGCGCAGTTTTAATCGCGGACATGGTAATTTTGTGAAAATTCGTCATAACGGAACATATGAAACATTGTATGCACATATGTCTAAATTTGCCAAAGGTGTAAATGTCGGAACAAATGTGAAACAAGGCCAAACGATTGGCTATGTTGGGTCGACCGGTTTATCCACAGGCCCGCATTT
Source organism: uncultured Alphaproteobacteria bacterium (assembly GCA_947305255.1). Lineage (GTDB taxonomy): Bacteria > Pseudomonadota > Alphaproteobacteria > Rs-D84 > Rs-D84 > Enterousia. The sequence continues at coordinate 17,486 of CAMZDE010000012.1, read as the reverse complement.
GCATTACGAGATTATAAAAAATGGTCAACATGTGAATCCTATGACTGTGAAATTGCCGGCGATAAATAATTTGGATTCCAAAGACAAGCCTGCATTTATGGAATACAAGGCACGTATAGATTCAATAGTGTCGTCTTTGAAAGATAACCCAAATCAAATCGTTCGGTTATAACAAATTTTGTGTTATAAAAAAGGGCGTTTGTGTTATGAAAAGACACCTATACCAAAAAACGAAACGAATCGATATTATTTATATTGGTTGGGGAAGTGCTTAAACGGGTTTTTGCCTAATCGGAAAATTCTTGCTGACACAAAAAAGGTCGCGTTTGCGACCTTTTTTGTTTATTTGGTTTCTTCGTTTGTCTTGAATTGCATGTCGTATAACATTTTATACGCACCGCATTCCATTTTTAACAATTCTTTGTGAGTTCCAGATTCAACAATTTGACCGTCATTTACAACGATAATCTTGCTGGCGTTACGAATAGTGGACAAACGGTGCGCGATAACAAACACTGTTTTATCGTGCATCAAGTTTTCAATCGCTTTTTGAACGACCGCTTCGGATTTATTATCCAACGCAGATGTCGCTTCGTCCAGAACCAATATTGGTGCATTTTTCAAAAATGCACGTGCAATCGCGACACGCTGTTTTTGACCGCCTGATAACAAAACGCCGCGTTCGCCGATTTCAGTATCTATGCCGTGCTGTAATGTTTTTAAGAATTCGTCCAGGTACGCCAATTTAATTGCGCGTTGTAATTCTTCTTCGGTTGCATTTTCGTTGCCCAACATGATGTTTTCACGTATTGTGCCGCCGAACAAGAAATTGTCTTGGAAAACGACCGCAATATTTTGACGCAAAGATTTCAATGTGAAATCACGAATATCTGTTCCGTCAACGGTTATAGATCCGCCAGACACATCATAAAAACGTGGTAACAAATTGACCAATGTGGTTTTGCCGCCGCCTGAATTACCGACAATAGCGATGGTTTCGCCTTGGTTCACAGTTAAATTGATGTGCTTTAACACTGGGACATCTGGCAGATAGTTAAATGACACGTCATTAAATTTAATTTGTTTATGTGTTTTTGGCATTTCAATCGCTTTTGGATTGTCTATGATTGTTGGTTTCATATCCAACATATCGAAAGATGCCTCAATCGCCCAAAACGATGTAATCACCGAACTATACGTGCCACCAATGCTTTTAATCGGTTGATACAACATAATCAAAGCGGTTAAAAACGATACGAATCCACCAGCACTAAGTTGATGTGTTAAAATCAAATGGGATCCGAACCAAAGTGCCAACGCAATACCCACAGACAAAATAATATGCATCACAGGTGTCAACCAACGTGTGCGTTTGAAAACTTTCATTTGTAAATCAAAACTTCTGTTAAGGACGTCCAGATATCTGTTTTCTTGGTATTTTTCCAGGTTATAAGAAATAATCGTTTTATTCCCAGAATATGTTTCGTTGTATTTTGTTGTTAATCTGGAATTTATCGCCATAGCATCATTTAATATCGGCGAAACACGCTTTTTCAAAGATGTCATTGGCAGAAAAGCAAACAACAATATTGCAGTTGTCACCAAAGCTAATTGCCATGAATTATAAAATAATACAATCGTCAAAGATACAGATGTAAAGAATTTTTGAACGAAAGATTTAAGATTGCTTAACAACCCAGCGCACGCGGCGTCGGCGTTCGAACTGAATCTTATCAAAATTTCCCCAGAATTTTTAGAATTAAAGAATTCTGTTTCGAATGTTAACATCTTTTTAAAAAGGTCAGCCTTTAACGCGTTTGTAATTTTTCCACCAACCCATGTATTCAGGTAATTTAATGAATATGTCAATATTCCTTGGATACAGGTAAAACCAACAATTAATATCGGGATGTACCAACTGGACGTGATGGTTTTTTCAACCATGACAGCATCGGTATATGGTCTAATCGCCCATGCAATCACGGCGTCCATAGAACCAACCGGAATCGCCAATAATAATGTTAACAGTGCGCGAAACCATACAGGTTTTACATACGGCCACATGCGTTTATAATTTTTCACAAACATATTTTCCAAAACGCGCTTTTTCATAGCGGCAGAAAGTTTTTCCATTTTTTATTCCTAAATAAATGTTTAACCGGCTGTTAGAGTAGCCGATTTATGACGAAAAGTCAATATTTGTGTTTTTATGCACATTTTGACAATTTTTGGGAATTTTTATATTTTATTCTTGATTTTATACGGGTTTTTGTCCAGAATACGCGCGGCTAAGAAAACGTACAACAAAAGGAGATACCATGGACAATAAATGGGTTTATACGTTCGGAAATGGTGCCGCCGAAGGTCGCGCAGACATGCGTAATCTGTTGGGGGGCAAAGGTGCCAATTTGGCAGAAATGAATTTGGTCGGTTTGCCGGTTCCTGCGGGTTTTACGGTGACAACTGATGTTTGCAGATATTATTATGAAAATGGGCAAACATATCCGTCTGATTTGATGGATCAGGTAAAAACAGGGATTGCGCATATTGAATCAATTATGGGTAAAAAATTTGCCGATATGGAAAATCCATTGTTGGTATCTGTTCGTTCGGGGGCGCGCGTGTCTATGCCGGGGATGATGGATACTGTATTAAATTTAGGTTTGAATGACGAAACGGTTAAGGCTTTGGCAAAATCTGCGAATAACGAAAGATTTGCATACGATTCATATCGTCGTTTTATCATGATGTTCTCTGACGTTGTATTGGGTGCAGATATTGATTTGTTTGAACATACCTTGGAATGTATGAAAGAAGACAAAGGTTACAAAGTTGACACTGAATTGACCGCCGAAGATTTGAAAGATTTGGTCGAAAAATTCAAAGAAATTGGTGTCAAAATTGGTAAAGTTTTCCCACAAGATCCATGGGAACAATTGAAATTGGGTATCGGGGCTGTGTTTGGTTCTTGGATGTCCAAAAAGGCTATTACATATCGTAAATTAAATAATATTCCAGGTGATTGGGGAACCGCTGTGAATGTCCAAGCGATGGTATTCGGTAATTCTGGTGATGATTCCGCAACGGGTGTGTGTTTTTCACGTGATCCGGCGACGGGGGAAAATAAATTTTATGGTGAATATCTGATTAACGCCCAAGGTGAAGACGTGGTGGCGGGTATTCGTACCCCACAGCCAATGGCCAAAGATGATTCGGGTCGTATTTCTTTGGAAGAAGCGATGCCGGAAGTTTATGGCGAATTGGTTGATGTTCGCAACAAATTGGAACAACACTATAAAGATATGCAAGATATGGAATTCACAATTGAACATAAAAAATTGTGGATGTTGCAATGCCGTAACGGCAAAAGAACTGCGGCGGCTGCGGTGCGTATGGCCGTTGAAATGGTCGAAGAAGGACTGTTGACCAAAGAAGAAGCAATCTTGCGCGTGGGTGCCGATCAATTGAATCATTTGTTACATCCAATGTTGGATCCAAAGGCAGAAAAGAAAGTTATCGCAACTGGGTTGCCTGCATCTCCAGGTGCCGCGGTAGGTCAGGCGGTATTTAATGCCGAAGATGCCGAAAGTTGGAAGAAAGAGGGCAAAAAAGTTATGTTGATTCGCGTTGAAACATCACCTGAAGATATTGCAGGTATGAACGCGGCCCAAGGTGTGATTACTGCGCGTGGTGGTATGACATCACATGCGGCGGTGGTTGCACGTGGTATGGGAACACCATGCGTTTCGGGTTCCCCAGACATAAAAATTGATTACGAAACAAAAACAATGAAAACTACATCCGGCGTGACGATTCACGAAGGTGATTGGGTTTCTATTGATGGTGCCAAGGGGCAAATTATCGAAGGCGCGGTTCCAACAGTATCTGTGGAATTAACTGGTAATTTCGGAACTTTGATGAAATGGGTTGATGAAATCAAAACTTTGACGGTCAAAGCAAACGCGGAAACACCAAAAGATGCAAAACAAGCGCGTGATTTTGGCGCCGAAGGTATCGGTTTGGCACGTACAGAACATATGTTCTTTGACCCGTCCCGAATCCAAGATATGCGTGAAATGATTTTGGCTGATGATGAAGCGGGCAGACGCGCTGCGCTGGATAAATTGTTGCCATATCAGAAAGCTGACTTTATCGAATTGTTCAAAATTATGGATGGTCTGCCAGTGACGGTTCGTTTGATTGACCCACCACTACATGAATTTTTGCCACATACCGAAGCGGATATGAAAGAATTGGCAGAACATATCGGCAAACCTGTCGAATTTGTTAAGGCGCGCGCGGAAGCGTTGAAAGAACAAAATCCAATGTTGGGACATCGTGGTTGCCGTTTGGCGATTACATATCCTGAAATTTGCGAAATGCAAACACGTGCGATTTTGTTTGCGGCGATTGAATGCAAAAAAATGGGTGTTCGCGTATTCCCAGAAATCGAAGTCCCATTGGTTGGTTCAAAGAAAGAAGTCGATATTGTCAAAGCGGTTATCGATGCAACTGCGAACGCCGTGTTTGCAGAATCTGGTGAATCGGTTGAATACACTGTTGGTTCAATGATTGAATTGCCACGCGCCGCGGTTTTGGCAAATGAAATTGCGGAAAGTTGCGAATTCTTTGAATTTGGAACAAACGATTTGACACAAACGACATTGGGTATGTCACGTGATGATACGGGCAAGATTTTAGATGAATACCGTGCACGTGGTGTATATGTTGCCGATCCTTTTGCGTCTGTGGACCAATTGGGTGTCGGATTGTTGATTAAGGACGCGGTTGCCAAGGCACGCGCGACCAAAGGTGATAATATCCATTTGGGCGTTTGCGGCGAACATGGTGGTGATCCTGAATCTATTGAATTCTTCCATAAATGTGGATTCAATTCAGTATCATGCAGTCCTTTCCGTGTGCCAATCGCGCGCCTTGCAGCGGCACAGGCAGCGGTCAAATTCCCACGTAAAAAATAATATTGTGGGACAAAAAATAACCCCCGCGGTTGCGGGGGTGTTTTTTTGCAAAAATCTTTTATCTATACAAGCCGCCGTTTATCGCGATTTGTTGACCATTGATATATGCGGCACGTTCAGAAGCCAAAAATGTTGCTAGGTCTGCAATTTCAGCAGGATTTGCAAAACGTTGGTTTGGAATATTTGTTTTCATTTTTTCTTTATATTCTTCACGAACTTTCTTGATAGCCTTGGTTTCAACAAATCCAGGGGCAATACTGTTTGCGGTTATATTGTATCGTCCATATTCCGCGGCCACGCTTTGTGTTAATGCATGCAGGGCGGCTTTGCTGGCCCCGTATGCAGACATACCTGCATCGCCATATTGACCGGTTAATGATGTAATATTTATTATGCGACCATAGCGCGCTTTGCGCATGTATGATAATGCGTTCCTAGTTAATTGATACGGTTGTTGATAATTTATAAACATCATATTTGTTACAAATTTTTCATCAGAACAACTGATTGGTTGACCATCGGTTGTTGCAGCGTTGTTCACCAATATATCGATTTTATTATATTTTGAAATAGCGTATTGAATAAGTTGTTTTGCCGAATCTGGTTCAGACAAATCCATTTTGATTCCGTTTATGCGGGATATATCTGATATATCGGCATCAGTGTTTTTAAGTATAGTATCTATGGTGTTATCAATTTTTTCCGAATTTCGACCGGTTACGATCACAGTTGCACCCGATTGGAAAAATTCATTTACGATTGCAGAACCAATGCCACCTGTGGCACCAGTAATTAATGCAATGCGTCCGTCTAGTCTTATATTCATATAAGTTTTCTATATTTTGTTTTTGTCAATTTTAATATAAAAAATACAGAAGTCCAGTTTTTTATAAAATTCATAGTTCGCATGCTGTCGCGATGTTAAGATACCGTTCCTACGGACAATGTGTTGATATTGTTTTATAATGTGTGTGTCTTTATAAAGACTAATATGAAAACCATTATTAACCACAGGAGAAAAAAATGGGAGCATTATTACACTATGTCTTGAAACCAGTGTCTTTAATCGGTGCATTAAACTGGGGATTGGTCGGATTTTTTAGTTTCGATTTAGTCGCTTGGATTTTTGGCCCAATGACAGTCTGGTCACGTCTGGTATATGCTATCATTGGTTTGTGCGCTTTGATTTGGGCTTTGGTCTGGATTTTCGGCGATAAACCACGTGATGAAGAATACGGCAGACGTCGTAATTAATTTTTGATTGTTTTTTAATGGACATATTTTTACAGCCCCCGAAAATTACCAACACGGTTTTTGACGGGGGTTGTAAAAAAATTTTTTTATGTTAAAATATTTCTTGCGAAAGCAGAGGAGAGAGTTCAAACCAGAATGGGGCGGTGGCTTTCGTAAAATATGTATTTTTTTTAGGCTTTGTCCCGCCGTCCCGTTCGTATTTTTTCTAGTTTTTTTATGAATCGATTCGGGCATATTTGATAAAAATGCCTTTATTCAATATAGTATATCAAAAAATCAATATCTTGATTCGAATCGGCAATTTTTTATCTATATTTTGATTTTTTTACGATTACGAATCGATTTTTTTCACCTTTTTTTATGAAAATAAATACAAAAAGATGTTTCGTGTCCAAAAAGCATGCGAATCGGTTATGTGAAAAACGTCCCAAAGCCGCGCAAAACGTGGCTTAGAAAAAAGCAAGAAAAAAAAACAAAAAAAATTTTTTTTTGATGATGAGAATCGTCATCAAATACTGTATATTGTGTAGCAGAAAACGAAAAACATACTATATATAGTATTTTTGCCAAAAAAAGGTTATAGATATGGCGAATGTAGAAAACGAAGTTAAAATACAAATTGTGTCAACACTGACATGCAATTTAGAATCCATTAAAAAGCGTTCTGGGGATGTTGTTCCGTTTGATGCGAAAAAGATTTATGAGGCTATTAAACGTGCGGTCGATGTCACATGTGAAATAACAGACGCAGATATTGTTAAAATCACCCAAGATGTTTTGAAACGTCTTGATAAAAAATATGCTGATCAAATTCCAGATGTCGAAGGTATCCAAGAAATCGTAATTCAAACGTTGATGGATGCACATGCATATAAGACTGCTGAATCTTATATTATATATCGTCAAAAACGCTCTGAGATTCGTAATTCTATGGTTGATGCAGTCGAAGTTATTGACGGCTATGTTTCCGAAGCAGATTGGCGTGTCAAAGAAAATTCTAATATCGGTTATTCAATTGGTGGTTTGATTCTTCGGACCAGTGAACGTATGACCGCTGAATATTGGTTGAATTTGTATCCAAAGGAAGTTGCCGAAGCACACAAATCTGCGGCGTTTCATATTCATGATTTGGGATGGTTGACCGGTTATTGCGCTGGTTGGTCTTTGCGTGAATTGTTATACGAAGGATTCAACGGGGTAAAGGGCTATTTACAATGTGAACCGGCGCGTCATATGGCAACTGCGGTTTCACATATGGTGAATTTCCTTGGGACATTACAGAACGAATTTGCAGGGGCTCAGGCGTTTTCATCGGTTGATACGTATTTGGCACCGTACGTTCGTTTGGACAAATTGTCATATGCAGATGTGAAAAATTCTATGCAGACATTGGTGTTTAATTGTTCTGTGCCATGTCGTTGGGGAACCCAGACACCATTTATTAACTTTACTTTCGATTGGACATGTCCAAAAGATTTGCGCGAACAACGTCCTTTTGTTGGTAAAAAACAGGTCGATTTCACATATGGCGATTTGCAACCTGAAATGGATATGATAAACAAGGCGTTTATTGAAGTCATGACCGAAGGTGATGCATTGGGCCGTCCGTTCACTTTCCCAATTCCAACATATAATATTACTGATGATTTCCCATGGGATCATCCGAATGTAAAGCCTTTGTTTGAATTGGCGGCGAAATATGGGATTCCGAATTTCCAGAATTTCTTGAATTCTGATTTGAATCCGACGGATGTGCGTTCTATGTGTTGCAGATTGCGTCTGGACGTGCGCGAATTATTGAAACGTGGCGGCGGATTGTTTGGTTCTGCGGAAAAGACTGGATCTATTGGCGTTGTGACAATCAATTTGGCGCGTCTTGGGTACACTCATAAGGGCGATCGCGAAGGATTGTTCCGTGAATTGAAACGTTTGTTGGATTTGGCGCGTGATTCATTAGAAATCAAACGTAAGATTATTTCTAAGAATTTGGAACATGGCCTGTATCCGTTCACAAAACGTTATCTGGGCAGTTGGAATCATCATTTTTCGACCATCGGTGTTAATGGCGCGAATGAAATGGTTATGAATTTCACAAACGGTTCTGACAATATCGCCACAGTGTTTGGTAAAAACTTGGTTTTGGAAGTGATGGATTTCATCCGGACTAATTTGGCGGATTATCAGGAAAAAACCGGCAATCTGTATAATTTGGAAGCGACCCCAGCAGAAGGCTGTGCATATCGTTTCGCCAAGACAGATAAAAAGAATTTCCCTGATATTATAACTGCGGGAACGCCGGATGCACCATATTATACAAATTCAACGCAATTGCCGGTGTATTTCACAGACGACCCATTTGTCGCCTTGGAACATCAGGAAGAATTGCAACGCAAATATACAGGCGGTACGATGTTGCACCTTTATATGGGTGAACCGGTTTCGTCGGGTGATGCGGCTGAAAAAATTGTGCGGACGATTTTCGAAAATTACAAGGTGCCATATATGACATTGACCCCAACATTTTCAATCTGTCCAAAACACGGCTATTTGCCTGGGGCGCACGATTTCTGTCCGAAATGTGATGCAGAAATCGCCGCGAACAGCAATGATTTGCACTGCAAAGATTGCGGCAATAATTAAAAGTTAACAAAAAACAAAAAAGAAAGGAAAAGGAGAGCAAAATGAACCCACAACAAAGAACACCATGCGAAAAATTTTCACGTGCAATGGGATATATCAGACCAGTCAGCAATTTTAACACTGGGAAATATGCTGAATTCTGTGAACGTAAAACTTTTACAGAGGCAAATTCTTTGACGGCGGGTGCGCGTCACGCTGAATTGATGAAAAAGGCGGCGTAGTCCAATAAAGGGTTCACAACCACATGAAACAGATACACATCGGCGGTTTAGTTTCTTTTACGACTATCGATTTCCCTGGGAAATTGGCGGCGGTGCTGTTTCTATGTGGTTGTCCATTCAAATGTGCGTATTGTTCAAATCCACATCTGATACCGTTATCGGACGGCGAATACGACCCAGACAAGGTTTTTGAATGGTTGAAAAATCGTGTCGGAAAGTTAGAAGGCGTCGTATTTTCTGGGGGCGAAGCACTGATGCAGGGGGACGCGGCAATTGATTATATGCGTCGTGTTCGTGAATTGGGCTTTGCAATCGGATTGCATACAAATGGATTTTATCCTGAATTGTTGAAGAAAGTGTCTGGTATTGTTGATTGGATCGGATTGGATTTCAAGGCAACGCGTGCACGATATCGCGACGTAACCGGCGTTGACGCAGGTTATGACAGGATGATAGAATCGTTGAACTATTGGGTTCATACGGGGTGTGAGATGGAGGTTCGCACAACGTGTGACCCGCGATTTGTATCAAAACAAGACCTGTTGGAAATCGCTGATATTTGTGCCGCATCGGGTGTGCGGCATTTCGCAGTGCAAAAGTATAAGCCTTACCACGAAGGCGATTGTGATTGCGGATGTCGTAACATGCCCGATAAAACAACAGACGCGGAACGTAACCAATTTTTTGTGGACGACGAATTAAGGCAGAAAATAAATTCCAAGTTTGAAACTGTCGTTTGGCGCGATCAATAAATTGAATTTCCGATTGTCAATTGAACACCGCAATATGGCGGTGTTTTTTTATTTTTAATTTTTACAGTTGCATCAAGGGGTGCAAATGTGATAAAATCTTAACGTCGTGAAGAGTTTTCACGACGGGGTCTAGAAGCCCTTTTCGCATTGCGTCCATGGAAGACGTTAAAATCTCCGACTATTATGGTTGGAGGGTTGCCGAATATATAGAATAAGGCACACAATTTCAATGCGAATTGTTTCTAGCCTCCAACCACCTTTTTGTATATGGGTGGTTTTTTGTTGTTAAAACAAGAAAAGGAGAAGAAACGATGACAACAAGAACACTATTATCAATCGCAATAATCGCGATATTGCCGTTTGGCGCAAATGCAGCATACACATATGTTGAAACCAATACACCGGCACGGGTGGCAAATGATGGAACGGTGAAACGTGCCAGCAATAATGCACCATATGTGACCGTGGAACCGACGGTCGCCGATGAAACACATATTGCAACAACCGCATATGTAAAGGGTGCCTATAACGACGCGATCGCCGCGGTGAACAAAGTGAATGAAACATTGAATACAAAAATTGATACAGACATACAAGGCTTAGGTGAATATGTTGATGGTACAGCAGAGAGTATACGCGGCGATATATCAGATTTGCAATCTGATATAAACAGTAAAGTATCAGATGAAGCATTTAATGACGTTATATCTCAAATTGTTACAGATTTGCAAGACTATGCGAGAGGACAAGCAGATGATGCATATACATACACCGATTCAAAAAGAGTTCCGGTATTCACAACGTGGGGTGATGATACTGGGGCGGCAGTAAATAATGTTGAATTATCAAGTATCTGAAAATTAAAACGATTCGTTTTTATCCCGTTCATAACCATATATGAACGGGATTTTTTTATGCGGTGTGGATGATATTTTTGTTGTCAAATTGCGAAATCTCTGATAGGATAAAATTCGTTATATATAGTTTATATGTAGGGGGATTTTATGAAAAAATTATTGGCTGTTTTGGTCGCGCTAAGTCCCGTGATTGCGTTTGGGGCGGATGATTGTGCGACCATGCGTGTTGTGCCGGACGGCGAACAATCCCTGCAAGACGTTATTGAATTAGGTTTATGTCGTAATCCACAAACGGCGGCGGCATATCAATCGTTGCAATCGTCGCGGTTTAATAAAAATGCAGGCTATGCCAATTATTTGCCAAATGTTTCGGCGTCTGCATCCGCAAATAAAAATTATAGAAATAAACAGTGGGGCGATTGGTCGTATGGTGCTTCGATTTCGGCTTCGTATTTGATTTTTGATTTCGGGAAACGAACGGCCGATATGAATTATATGATTGAAATGTATCGTGCCGCCGGATTTGATTATAGTGAAACTGTGCAAAATTTTGTTTATGGATTAGTGGGTTCGTATTATGAATTATTAAAGGCTGATGCCGATGTGGGGGCGGCCGAATCTGCTTTGACGGTGGCCAAAACAGCATATGATACTGCGTCGAAAAAGTTTAAGGCGGGTGCGGTTGCCAAAGCGGACGTGTATAAATCTGAAACCACATTGGCGTCGTCAAAATTATCACTGGAACGTGCAAAGAACAATCGTGAAATTGCACGTGCAACATTGTTGACTAAATTATCTTTTCCGGCCGACCAAGAAATAAAAATCGCCGATATGTCGTCGTCTTTTGGCAGTGATGCAGAAAGCGAAAGCATCGACGAATTGATTGAAATTGCACGTGAAAAAAGACCTGATTTGTTAAAGGCGCGTGCGAACAAAGATGCGGCGTGGCATAAACGGAATAGTTCTTTCCTGAAAAATTTGCCGTCGATTTCGGCATCTGGGTCGATTTCGTGGGATGATTCAGGAAATCAAAATTCGTTCGGTGGCGATTCTGGGAAAACCAGTGGTTCAATTGGGATTCGTGCGTCGATGCCAATATTTGCAGGATTTGCAAATATGTATGGTTTGCGTGCCGCCGAAGCGGACTATGAACGTGCAAAATATAACGAAGAACAAACGTCAAATGCGGCGATGATGGACGTGTTTTCGGCGTATCAAAATTACAAGACAGCGCGCACTGTATTGACGCAGACCGAAGCGTTATTGAAATCTGCAACGGAAAGCGAACGTGTGACGTCGGGTATGTATAAAGTGGGGCGCAGCACTATGTTGGATTGGCAAACAGCACAATCTGAATTGGTCGATGCACAAAAACAGCATAATGCGGCGAAATATGATTTGTTTGTAAAACGTGCGGCGGTTGCGCTGGCGATTGGTGATTTGCGTTCTGAATTGGAAGGAGGGACGAATGAATAAAAAGAAAAAATATTGGGTTTTACGTCATAAATGGTTGACGGCATTGGCGTTGATTGTCGTTGTATGTGTGTTTGCGTGCGGCATGGGCCAGAAAGCAAAAGCAGCAAAAAAATATGTGACGGTCGATGTGACGCGTGGTGATATTTCCCAGACTGTGACTGCGACGGGCGAAATTATGCCGGTGAATACTGTTAATGTTGGTTCTCAGGTGTCGGGGACAATCGAAGAGTTATATGTTGATTATAATTCCAAAGTAAAGCAGGGCGATTTATTGTTAAAGATTGAACCGTCTGTGTTACAGGCGTCTGTGGACGAAGCCAAAGCGTCGTTGGAATCGGCAAAATCTCAATTAAGTTTGGCGAAAAATGATTATGAAAGAAACAAAACGTTATACGATTCTGACTTTATTTCGCGCGCAGAAATGGAAAAGGCTTTGTCAACGTACGAACAGGCCGTTCAATCGGTCAAACGTATGCAATCGCAATATGATCGCGCGGTAACTAATTTGGGATACGCAACGATTACTTCGCCGGTTGATGGGACGGTCATTTCGCGCAAAGTGGACAAAGGACAAACTGTGGCTGCGTCGTTCCAAACGCCAGATTTGTTCGAAATCGCCGAAGATTTAACCAAGATGCAAATTGAAACATCTGTGTCAGAGGCGGATATTGGCGTTATCAAAGAAGGGCAGGCCGTGACGTTCACTGTGGACGCGTATCCAAAGCAGAAATTTGTTGGTTCGGTGCGTCAAATTCGTTTGTCGCCAACGATGACTTCGAATGTTGTTGTTTATACGGTGGTCATTGATGTTGATAATTCTGATTTGCGCCTTATGCCAGGGATGACTGCGTTTGTGACGATTATAATTGCGGCGGCAAATGATGCATGGAAAGCGCAAAATTCTGCATTTTTATTGCGGTCGTTTGATGGTATTGTTGATGTGCCGAATGCAGATGTGACACCGAATAGCCATTTGGCGGTTAAGCGCGACAATGATGTTGTGTTTGTGAAATATGACAAAGGTTTGGTGACGGCGACTGAAACCCAGATTATTTCTGATGAAGTTATGGACGGCGATAAAATCATAGTTGGATATGTCGGTCAAGAATCTAAATCAAAATCTTCAACACGGCGTAATGGTGGCGGACCGGCCGGTGGTGCGCCAGGGGCAGGACCGCGTTAATAGGGCGATTTAATATGAAAAAGACGCCGATTATTTCTATGAAAAAAATCTGCAAGACGTATCCGCTGGAAATTGGCGGTCAACAGCAGGTTTTATTTGATAACACGTTTGATGTGATGCCTGGGGAATTTGTTGCAATTATGGGACCGTCGGGGTCTGGGAAATCGACGTGTATGAACATTATTGGTGCATTGGATACGGCGACCAGCGGTAAATATGAATTATACGGCAAAGATATCACAACGTTGACGCCGGACGATTTAGCGCGCGTCAGGAATGAATACATCGGCTTTGTTTTCCAGAATTTTAATTTGCTGCCAAAACGCAATATCCTAGATAATGTTATGTTGCCGCTGATGTATCGCGGTCTGCCGATGAACGAACGTGAAACCCGTGCGCGGGAAATGCTGAAATTAGTGGGCTTGGAAAAATTTGAAACATATCTGCCGACACAACTTTCCGGCGGTATGAAACAGCGCGTCGCGATTGCGCGTGCTTTGGCAGGCGACCCGAAAATTATTTTGGCAGACGAACCGACAGGCGCATTGGATTCTAAAATGGGAAATGAAATATTAGGTTTTTTCAAAAAATTAAATCGCGATATGGGCATTACGATAGTTATGATTACGCACGAATTTGAAATAGCAGGCTATGCAAACCGTGTGATTCATATATACGACGGACATATAACCTATGACGGGCCGGTTCCAAAGAGTGAATCGGTGTTGATAAAATCTGAACAAAGGGCGCACAAAAAATGACACTTTACGATATCGCGCATGAATCTTGGCTGTCAATCAGCGGCAACAAAATGCGGTCTTTTTTGACTGTGTTGGGCATAGTCATCGGGATTATGGCGGTTGTGATAATGGTCGCGGTTGGCGAAACGGTTCAGCAATCAATCACAGACCAATTTTCATCACTGGGCACCAACACGATAATGATTCGCGCAGGTGCGGCGCAAAGTGCGGGCGTCCGTATGGGAAACCGTATGACATTGACGATGAATGACGTGGATGCTTTGGCAAAATTGCCTGACGTTGCAGCGGTGTCACCTACGGAAAATAGTTCGGCCCAAGCGGTCTATGGGAACAAGAATTGGGCGACATCAGTTGTTGGTGTTTATCCTGGATACACGATTGTTCAAAATATAGAAATGGAATACGGTTCGTTTTTCGATACGTCTGCGGTTCGCAACGCGTCAACATACGCGGTCATCGGCCCAGATACGGCCGAAGAGTTAGGATTGCCCAAAAATCCAGTTGGTGAAATAATTCGTGTTCGCAATACGCCGTTGACTATTATTGGTGTGACGCGGGCCAAAGGTGATTCGGGTATGGCGTCCCAAGACGATATGATAATCGTTCCGATTACGACGCTGAAAAAGCGCATCACTGGGTCGCGTTTTCCAAATGCAGTGCAAATGATATCGCTGAAATTATACCAAGATGCGGACAACAATGTCGTGTCGGACCAGATAACTGCGCTGTTGCGGGAACGCCACAAATTAAAAGAAACTGATGATGACGATTTCCAAATCACAGATATGAAACAGGTTATGGAAACCATGAACACGGTCAGCAGTTATTTGACATTACTATTGGTTGCGATTGCGGCGGTGTCTTTGTTGGTTGGTTCGATTGGTATTATGAATATGATGTTGGTATCGGTCGCAGAACGTACTCGTGAAATCGGCATTCGTAAGGCAATCGGCGCCCAAGAAAGCACCATAGTCACACAATTTTTGTCTGAATCGATAATGATATCGTTTATCGGCTCTATGTTTGGTTTGGTGTTGGGTGTTGGATTATCCCAAGGCGTCGGTCGATTTATATTAGAATACAATGTTCCGTTCAGCATTTGGCCGGTTGTCGTATCGATATCTGTGGCGGTCGTGGTCGGTTTGGTATCTGGTGTGATGCCGGCAATCAAAGCGGCAAAATTGAACCCGATTGACAGTTTGCGTTACGAATAAAAAATCAATTTGACATTTGCGACGATAATTTATTATCATAGGAAAAAAGGGAAAACATAAAATGGCTGGAACCCGCAGAACTCTAGAGAGAGAGAGAGAGAGAGAGAGAGAGAGGTATATCTCTGCTTAGCCAGTTTGCACGCGCATAGCGCGTGCGATTCGGGGCGTTCGTTTTTATGCGCCAAAAAAAATTTCCATCGAACAAATAAAATATACGAATCGATTTTGGCCGCGACCGTGATTTGTTTCGCCGCGTTTTTCGATTCGCGTGCGGCTGAATTACGTGGGCCGGCGCGCACAGTATGCAATAATGGTTATTCGATTGATGGTTCGGCGTGCCGAACATATTCACGTGGCGTGTGTTCTTCGGGAAATATAATGATTGATACATCGCGAACAACGTTCAAATCGACGACATCTGGGGGAACGTGTGCTGATAATGCATATGTTGTTGTCACATTACCATCACAATTTGAAATATTAAATTCATATACCACGGGCCCAGAGCGCAAGGTCTGTAATAATGGCTATTCGATTGACGGGTCGTCATGCCGCACATATACCCAAGGCGTATGTTCATCTGGCAATGTAATGATAAATATGCCGAATACATCGTTGAAATCAACGACATCAAATGGTACGTGTCCAAATTCGTTAAATGCAGTCGCTTTGCCGTCACAATTTGAAATATTAAATTCGTATACTTTGGGACCGGCACCGGTGGTTTGCACGAATGGATATTCATCAAATCGAACATCTTGCACCGCATATGCCCGCGGCAATTGCCCAACAAATTACAAAAATTTGAATGTTGATACGGCGACATTTGCGACACAAACGAACGGCGCGTGCCCCAGTGCAGATTACGTATTAAATGCCGATATGGACGGATGCCGTCTGGATACAAACGGGTCAACGTGTGTTGATTTTTGCGCTGGTTCTGGTCAATTAACAGGTGTCGGCACATGCGCATCATTATGTACGGCGGGTGCGACGACATTACGCACATCGACTGGGTTGATATTGCCATTATGGTCAACGAAACAGATAACACCATCATTGAATGTCAAGATAGGTAACGATGTCTGTTATGTAAATCTGGTGCCGGGGCAAACGAATGAATCGGCGATAATGCTGGATGTGGGGGGAACGGCGTATCACACACTGGAATGGGAAACCCCCAGGTGACACAAAAAACAAAGGGAAAACAAAATGAAAAAATTTATCATCACAATTTTATGTTTTATACCGATGTTGGCGTTTGGCGTTGATGTCTGCGTCAAAGACAACACATACATTATTGTTTTGAAACACGACGTTAACGGAACATCAACACCGTATAACGCGACCAAAACGTGGAAGGTTGAATTTGATTACAAAACCATAACCGGCGAAGCGGCCTGTAACGACATATCTGGGACGGTAAAATCGCCGATAACAAACCTGTACACAAACGCGGAAGATTCAGGCACATATTGTTGGTGCAGAATGTGGCCTGTGACGGCATTGGGGTATGAAAGCGGCCCATCATCATATTGGATATTGTTGCAACAATATACCGGTGCGACGGCCGAATCTGATTGTGATTCGGGCTGTACAGCGGCATGTGGCAGTGCAGTTGCATCGAACACAGATGGTTTTCGCGCCGCCTTGTTCGAAGCAATGTGGTAAAAGGTTCGCCCCCGCGGGGTGGAATGAAAAAACAGTTTCCGGATGTGGTTGCCGATAAAAACGGTAATTAACATTCGGGGTATGGGGAATCGGCCCGTCTGGTGGGAAAACTGGATGGGGCTGAGACCGGTTCCCCACCAAAAGTTTTGGGGGTGGCACGGTACACCCCCCAAAGAAAAGTCGCGGGGGGGAACAAAAGCCCCATCGCCCAAAACCGGGGACGGCGCACGGCACATTCGCCCCCACGGGGGGAGAGGGCCGGCGAAGCCGGAGCGGGGGGTGAAAAAGAGAGAACGCGAAGGGCGGACCCCCTTCGTCTTGTGACTAACGTCACAATCCACTTCCCCGTTGGGGCAGAATTATTTCCAGCCCCGCGACAAGAAGCCGGATGGTGCAAGACTAGGTTCGTCGCCCCGCAAATTCGCCCCCATGGGGGGAGAGGGCCACGAAGTGGCGCGGGGGGTAAAAAGAACAAAAA
>CAMZDE010000011.1 GCA_947305255.1 uncultured Alphaproteobacteria bacterium | reverse complement strand
ATGCGGTGGTGGCGATATGTTCTTGGTCGGCGGTATCTATATCAATACGACCATACGGTGCGCCCGCTTGAGTTGTTGGTGCGGGGTGATTCGTGTCCGCGGCGCTCGGCGCGGTGTACATTGCGTCAGATATATTTTCTGCCATTGCGGCGCATGGTAATGCAAGCATAATTGCCAGTGTTAATAGTGGTTTTGTTGTCATCGTTTTCTCTCCTTTGCTTTTGACTTTTATGACAAAAACAACCACCAGAAAAATTCAGGTGGTTGGAGGTTAACAACAATTTACAGTAATTGCGCGCCTTATTCTATATATTCGGCTGCCCTCCAACCATATATAGTTGGAGATGTTTAACGTCTATCCGCGACGACTGTAAACGGGTTGTTATGCCCCATCACGAAAACCCTCCGTGACAACGGTATTATATCATATTTGAATAATATCATGCAAATGAATTTTTGGTGTGAATAGAAAACGATTTTTTATAAAAAAACCGCCGGATGGCGGTTTTTTAAGCGGATGGTGCCGGTCGAGGGACTTGAACCCCCGACCCTCTGATTACAAATCAGATGCTCTACCAGCTGAGCTAGACCGGCAATGCAACGCATATATTATATGGAATCAAAATGTTTTTCAAGTAAAAAATGATAAAAAACTTGCTTTTGTTAAATTTTGCCTGAAAAATATATAGCAACATAAAATTTTACGGGGATACAATGAAAAAAATACCTGAACTTTTGGCACCAGCGGGAACTTTGGACGCGTTTAAGACCGCGATTTTATATGGGGCCGATGCAATTTATGCGGGATTACCGGGGTTTTCTATGCGCGCGCGCGCAAAAATCACTGTGGACGAAGTAAAGCAGGGCATAGATTTTGCGCATGAACACGGCAAAAAAGTCTATTTGGCGTTCAATCTGTTTGCGCACGATCGCGATTATGCGAATATGCCGCGTGTCTCAGAAGTTTTAAATTACTTGCGTCCCGATGCGTTGATTATATCTGACCCTGGGGTTTTGATGTGGGTGCGTGAAAATCATCCAACGATTCCAATTCATATTTCGACCCAGACGAATATTTGTTCGGCGTCGTCTGTGAAATTCTGGCAAAAAGCAGGCGCAGTTCAATGTGTTTTGGCGCGCGAAGTATCGCACGACGAATTCAAATCTATACGTGAACAATGTCCGGACATAGGTTTGGAAATCTTTATTCATGGCGCGATGTGTATGTCTTATTCGGGGCGGTGTTTGTTATCTAATTTTATTACTGGGCGGCCGTCAAATCGCGGTGCGTGCGCGCAATTGTGTCGTTGGAAATACGATGTGATTTTGCGTGAAACCCAAAGCGGTATCGAAATGCCAATCGAAGAAGATGACCGCGGTGCATACATTATGAATTCCAAAGATTTATGTTTAATGCCGCGCATTAAAGAAGTTATCGAAGCGGGGCCCGATAGTCTGAAAATCGAAGGCCGCAATCGCAGTGAATATTATGTCGGATCTGTGGTGCGTGCATATCGTAACGCGATTGATGCCTATGTTCGTGACCCTGAACATTTTGATGTGGCACCATTTATGGACGATTTGAATGTGTTGGAATCGCGCGGATATACAACGGCTTTCTTTGATGGACCGCTGCCGCCCGATGCGCATGATTACAATACGACGCGATCAACATCTGATTGGCATGCGGCGGGCGTTGTGACGGCGGTTGACGATAAAAATATAACTTTTGAATTGCGGAATGAAATCAAGGCGGGTGACGAAATCAAATTTATTTTGCCGAATATAAATGAAAAAGTTTCGGTTGTTTTGGATAAAATAATCAATGCGAAAAACGGTGAAATTTTACCGAAATTGTCTGCGGGACAACATAATTCTATTTTAATTCCAATTGAAAAAATCCCGACGCAATATCGTGATAAATTCGTGCCTTTGATTTTGGCATATACACATAAATAAAAATTGCGGTCAATGCCGCAATTTTTTTATTCGAATTTTTTAATCTGGGGGATTTCAATATAATCATTATATTGCGACAGATACCGTGTCCCAGTTGCACAATAGAAATTCGTCAAAGAATCATTGTATTCGCGCGATGCAGACACCCAACGTTCTTGGACTTCTTGTTTTGCGCCTTGATATCCGGCAAATCCGCCCAATGCGCCACCCGCGGCCGCACCAGTCAATGTTGATTTCATGCGTCCTTTGTTTGAAAAATCAACCAAAGCACCATCTTCGGCATCGATTTCGAGTGGTGTGAAAATAATTTCTGTGGTTTGTTGTTGTGTTTCTGGGTCAAATTCGTCTTTGCGTTCTGGACCCACCGAACCATCACCATTACGAGCAAAATACCGAACGATATTTTTAATACGCAACATATCCCAATCTTTTATTTTATAGCCGAACATTTTATTTGGGATTCCATTCGGAAATACCGCATAACCGTGTTCTGTTCTGCCGGTTGAAAAACTGGCGCTATAAATTTTAAAATAGTGTTCAGGCGAAATATTCCCGACGGTTTCAGATACAAATTCATTTCCGTCCAGAATATATTTTTCAATATTGTCCGATGTGTGACGCTTTTCACCCGATACACGAATGTTTTCGAAACTATCTTCTGGGAAAGCACTCAATTGAATCTTTAACAAATTGGATGGATAATTGACGCACGAATACATCACACCATTGATAGAATAATCGCCGTCATCATTTTGTTTGCACTGTTTCAGGTTACGATTGCTGTTTATAAAATATACATTTTCGTCCGCGTCTTGCCAATTGTTGATACCATTTGATTCTCCGGAAATAACATCAATGTTTCCGGCGATACAGTCAAATGGCCCAGATTCATGAGTGGTGCCACCTTGGGTTTTTTCTTTGATAACGCACTTTTTGACAGTCAGAGTTGAATCACCACCGCCGGCCATTCCACCAGCCATATTAGCAACAACTGCGCCTGTGGCTGCATTCACAGCCGTCGATTTTATAGTGTCACCTGCGACTTTGCCAGTATATGTGCTGGCCGCCATAATCCCTGCGCCCGCAGTTGCGGCAATCGCAGTATCAACTAATTGTTCTTTGCTGGTTCCTAATAATCTGTTGTCACCAGCTTCTTTTGGTGCCAAAATATTTCCGGCCAACCCAGTCAATATTGCACCTGCCGCAATTTTTAATCCTGCATTTTGTTTTTGTTCTTGATCCATTACTTTTTCGACGTCATCAACCGTGGGGGCTTCGTCTGCAGGCAATTCAACACTAGCCAACGCCGATTGCCAACCCGATTGTGGGAACATATCAATATTACATTTCATCACGTCACCAGACGCCAACGTAGTTTGTGCCAACACTGCGTTCGAATTTGCGTCGCGCAATTCAATAACCGCAACACATTGTGATGTCTGATTTCTGCGTACCCCAGATTCTGGGACGCCCCATTTGAACAAACCGTTCGGATAAATCATGGAACAATCCGCCAAATCAGATGCGCTGACCATCTCAGACGTGTTATCCAATATTTGTCTTTCTAAATTTGGATCATCAACCGCCACAGGCAGGTTTTCAGTCGCGCTGGTTGTTGTTGCATAGACATTAGTATTTGCCGCCGCTAACTGTTGTTGTGCCGCAATCATCTGGCTTCTGGTGCCAGGGGCAGTGGCATAATTTCTGACATTGACACGCGCGTGTGCCGCTGTGTTCATCGCGCACACTAACATCATAGAATATAAAGATATTTTACATACTCTGTTTTTCATGGCTTTTTGTTAAAATTCTAATCTTACACGCGCCCCGACATCTAACGAATTCAATCTACCGCTTTCGAACCAATTGATATAATGCATCGTAGAATCGTATATGTCGCCGCTTTCACCCATCTCAGCCTGTGCTATGACGACAGACCCAGATGTTTTTACTTTACCTAAATTTGCGTATCTGACAAAGAAATCCAGTTTTAATCCATCTTTCATATCTGTTGTGACGCCGGCTTCCAGATTAAATGCCAATTGTTCCATCGTGCCGCCATTATGGTATGCTTCGATATCAAAGACCTGAATCGGCAAACCATTCACGTCATAATCATCGTATGGACCAGGGTCTAAGACAACATAATCAGCAATAGTATTTAATGCCAAACCAACACCGGCACCCACATATGGACGTAATGCGCCGCCCGCCATATAGCCGGTGAAAGAATCGATATTATAATAAACGTTCAACATCGTAGAATTTGATGTAATTGCACCGCCGCTGACACTGGCATCTGCAAATCCACCATCGCCAGTTGATGTTTGGACGTTGCTAGCATACGACATTCCTGTATAGCGCAAGAAAGAAAAATCAACGCGAATATCGCTATTTATCGCGGCACCCACAGAAACTTGGAATGGAATTACAGTATCGCTTTGGATGTCAGATGCACGGAATGACCCTGGGGCCAAATAACCCGCCGGATCACTGGCATAATCGGCCGACATTTGCCCTTTTATCATCGTGCTATATGCCGCAGACAACCCAATATACAATCCGCTTTCTGCCAATCTATCATAATCAGCCGATTGATAATATTGACGTCCGGCATTTGTTGCAGACGACCCTACGCGCGGCAAAGAGCCGGTTACGCGATTTGGATTTGTTGCCGCCATTGGACGACCATTTGTCGCAGATGCCGCCGCCAACTGTTGCGATGTGATATTTGTGCCCTGACCGGTCATAGTTGTTGTTGGTTGTGTCATATATTGTGTGTTCACAACATAACCCTGATTGGATAATTGTTGTGGATTAAACACAGGATACGCAGCATCCACCACACACGGCATCGATGCCATTATTCCCGCAAAAACGGCGAAAAAACTGATTTTTTTCATGTTTCCTACATCTTTCTTATGAATATATTATATCATAAATTAGCCATCAAAAAAAGCGTTAAAAACATTTTTGTTAAATAAAATAAAAATTGCACCCGAAACGGGTGCAATTTTGTCCAATATAAATTTATTTTGTTTTGTTCTTAGAATCTCGCGTTCAAACGAACACCCCATTCCATTTTGAAATCTGTCGCATTTTGAGACATAGGCTGAGCATCATCAAACGTATATTCAAAGAATGTCGCCAATTGAAGAGATTCTGTCATTTGGTATGCCGCATTTATCTTGAATATGTATTCATCCCAACCATCTTTCATGTTGTTAGTTTCTGCCAACAACTTTTGCGCCATCGCTTGTGCTGATGTATTATCTGGCAATTGTGTGTGAATACCCTTAACCCCATTGTTATAGTGTTCAACGTATTCAAACCCGGCACCGAAAGACCATTTTTCATTTGCCTGATACATCATATCAAAACCTGCGGTTCCTTCGTGTGTTGAACGCAAATCAACAGACAATTCATCCGTTTGGAACAATCCAGCCAAAGCAGGAATATCTAATTTAATTTTGTTATTGTGGTTTCCAAATGTCTGCAAATATTCGATATGCGCAGCCAATGTGAATTTATCCCATGTTTTTCCAAAACGTGTTCCAACAATTGCGCCCCAACGACCGTTAGAATAATTGCTGAAATTAAAACCTTCCGATGTGTAACTTCCCTTCATCGGGGTAAGACCGGACAAATATGCATCGGCATACAAATCCCAAATAACTGGGTAATCTTCGGTTAATGCACGGAATGTTAAACCAAGACGACCACGGTGCATACCTTTGCGGTCTATTTCACCATCTTTGGTGTAACCGAAACGTCCGTGAACGTCCAATCTGTCTGTGATGCCGTATCCCAAATCACCAGTGAAACGCCACACAGGAAATTCTACATCGCCGCCCCTGTGTTTTCTGTTTGTTGCTTGTGTTCCTTCGACACTTTTGCCCATTATAGCGGCGCCGACTTTGATATATGCTTCGTTGCTTTTTGGCATGTAAAGCGGATTTTCAAGGTTTGCAGCAATTGCGCCAGTTGAAATTACAGATGCAGTCACAGCAACCAAATGTTTCAAAGATTTTTTCATCTATTACTCCTTTTTTGCTTGTCCCCCGAAGCATTGTGCAAAGGGGGGATTTTTTGATGAAATAACCAACCCCCATTCTTGGCAAGATTGGTGTCATATCCACACCACCCATTATTGGCAATAGTGTGCTTTGTGATATAACGTGGTAATTGTGAAACATATCATCGCATATGTCAAAATATAAATTATCTTGACACGTGGCGCGAAATATGTAAGAAAAAAATCATAGATAAAAAAACCGCCAAAACGGCGGCTTTTTTATCTTTCTGACTTATATTTTTTAGAAAATAAAAATTCACCAATGTATTTTTTGATGAAAGGTGATTTGCATTCGCCAGATGCCAAACACATTGGACAATGATAATTTGCCCATGAACCACAGCTTTCTTTGGAAAAAGGAATCATTTCGATAACCAATTCTTTTTCATCATTTTTTTGATTAAACGGTTGCCATGTTTTAGGTTCGTCATACGGTGAAATACGAACAGCATTTTGATCATAGTATAAATTAAAACAGCATGTATGATTATCGCCTTCGTTATCTTTTGGGTTGATTTGCAAAACATGATTCACAAAATATTGTTTCTTTTTTTCTGAAATCGACCCCAAATTCAATGTAGTTGGTTTTTCATTGCCGTTCGGCAGATTGGTCAAAGTTACGTTAATTGACATTTTGTATCCTTTTGCTTCGTGTTACATTCTCTGCTCGCAAACGGATTTTTCGATACTTATTTTTGTGTCACGATTTCCAGAACGCGTTTTACAATATCGTCCAGTTTTATACGCTCTTGTTCCATAGTATCGCGATGACGCAAAGTGACAGTGCCGTCGTCCAATGTTTGGTGGTCAACGGTTATGCAAACCGGTGTTCCGATTTCATCATGACGGCGATAATTTTTACCAATATTGCCTGAATTTTCCAATTCTATTTTGCCGATGCCCAATTTGCGCAAATCATCTACGATTTTGTTTGATAAATCAACAATTTCTGGGACATTACGAACCAGAGGAATAACCGCGGCCTTAACCGGTGATAACCATGGCTTTAATTTCAACACAGTACGTGTTTTGCCGTCGCCTAAATCTTCGTCGTCGTATGCTTCTATCATTGCGGCAAACATAGCACGGTTCACACCCATTGCAGTTTCGATAACATATGGGACAAAGTTTTCACCAGATTGTGCATCAGAATAAGACAATTTAGTCGTGGAATCTTTGTTTTCCATAACATGCGCCGACAATTTGAATTCGTTTTGTGATTTTGTATGCGAACCTAAATCGAAATCTTGACGATTGTGAACACCTTCGACTTCGTCAAATCCATCAGGGAATTTATATTCGATATCAACCGCCGCTTTGGCATAGTGTGCTAATTTTTCGTGAGGCATGAAACGCAATTTATCGGCCGGAATGCCCATAACATTTTCCCACCAATTCATACGTGCGGATTTCCAATATTCAAAATATTTTTCATCTTCGCTTGGGTTAACGAAATATTGCATTTCTGCCTGTTCAAATTCACGCATACGGAAAACAAATCCGCGTGGTGAAATTTCGTTACGGAAAGCCTTGCCAATCTGGGCAATCCCAAATGGCAATTTATGTGGTTTTGAATCCAAAACATTTTTGAAATTGACATAAGTGGTCGTCGCAGTTTCAGGACGCAGATACGCATTTATTTCGCCATTCGCCATTGCACCAATCGACAATCCCATCATTAATTGATACGCGCGTGGTTCGGTTATGTCTGTGCTGCCACAATTATCGCATTTTGTTGGGTCTTTCATTTTATCTTGACGCATACGGGCGCCGCATTTTTTACATTCAACAAGTGGGTCAGAAAAACTGCCTTCGTGGCCAGAATATTTCCACATCAAACGATTGGTAATCAATGACGCGTCCAAACCTTCGATATCGTTTCTGGAATAAATCATAGTATTCCACCACGCGTTTCGAATATTGCGCATCATTTCAACACCGTATGGACCATAATCATAGGCGCCGCCCAGACCACCATAAATTTCAGAACCTGTGAAAATAAAACCACGACGTTTGCAAAGTGCGATAATATCATTTACATTTTTTGCCGGCATATTAAACCCCTGTTCATATCTGTTTTTGCCAATATTTTATACTGTTTTTATGAATTTGCAACCCATTAATCGTTATCTGGCGCAATCGCAGACATTGGGCAAATCGACGCACATGTGCCGCAACCCATACATTTTGTTTTATCAATTTGGCATTTTCCATTCGGTGCATCAACGATAGCCATCGCAGGACACACCCCCATACAAGAATGACAACCAATACATTTATTTTGATCTATTTTATAAGCCATTTTATTTTTCCTTTTGTTCTTTTTAATTACGACTATTTAATAAACTTAAAATATATTCAAACAGGGCGATAAATGAAATATACATGTGCAAAGCACCCAATACCGCCAGTTGATTTTTTGTGTCGCCGTCGCCGCCCAACACGTAATACGCGTTTTTCAGGTTTTGCATATCATAGGCTGCAAACAGCGCAAACACCAATACACCGATTAAACACACGATAGTGTTAAATGTCGCGCCCAATGGAACGAATATAGAAACGACACCGACCAAGATTAATCCAATCATACCAAGGAACAAAAATGTTCCCAAGAAAGATAAGTCTTTGACGGTTTTATAACCGAATAATGTCATGCATACGAACATAATTGCGGCCAAAACGATTGCCAATAATATTGATATCGGACTGGATACCAAAACCAATGGTGTTATAACAATACCCATTAACACAGAATATAAAAACAGCAACCACATCGCGCTGCGTGGACGCATATGGAATGCGCGCGCTTGGGCCCAAAGCGATAATGCCAATCCGCCAAACGCAATCAAATAATATGCCCCAGACAGCCCCCCATTATGTATCAAGGCCATCCAACCACCGGTTATCAGCATAACAAACGTTGTCAATCCGGTTATACCGACCGCCGCCGCCATCAATCCAAATATGCGACGGAAATATGATTCTATGCCGCCAGAGCGCTGATTTTTAGACAAAATATTTTGTTTTTGTGTCATGATAATTCTCCTTTGTGGGAAATATAATACAGTGATAAAAATAATTCAAGCGATAACGAAAAGATAATTTTTTGATTTTAATACTTGACAAAACAATATTTGTCAATTATATTATGTGCAAAGATAACAATCAACCAACCAAAGGGAATGCAAAAATGAATAGATGGTTAGACAAAGATGCTTTGAAAACTGCACGTGTTAGCGCTATGTACAGCGTTGTCGCAGATTCCAAAAGATTTGTTGCCCAAAGCGAAATAGAATTGGAACGCGAATTAGATAATTTGATAGCCAAAGGCAAAAATGTTAATCCGGCAGACGTAGAACGCGTCGGCAAACAAATTGCAGCGATGAACAAACCTGTATCATCTGATACGTATGTCAGAATCTGCAAAAAATATATAAAAATCAGCAATTCAACATTTGCTGAATACAAAAGAATCAAAGATATCGTTGCATACGACGAAAAATATGGTTCAAGATAAGTTTTGTATTTGTTAACCAAAGTCGCGCATTTTGCGCGACTTTAATTTTTTATTGCAAAAAAAATTCTTTTGATATTAAAATCCCATATATCAAAAGGGGGCTGCGAAAATGGCTATTATGATGAATCCAATTTCACCGGTCGCGTTTTCAGTGTTTGGGGTGCCTGTGCGCTGGTATGCGTTGGCGTATATAGCGGGTTTTGTAATCGGATTTTATTTGTTGAAATATCTGGTTTCGCGCCGCGATGCACAAATAAAGTTAGATAAAAAACAGTTGGACGATTTTTTGACTGCGATTGTGTTGGGGGTAATTATCGGTGGTCGATTGGGATATGTTTTGTTCTATAATTTTTCGTTTTTTATCGCACACCCACTTGAAATATTCGCGGTTTGGCATGGCGGAATGAGTTTTCATGGCGGATTATTAGGTGTAATCGTTGCCTGTATTTTATTTGTTCGTGCGCAAAAGTGTAATGGCATGGCTTTGGTCCAAAACACGTTTAAGATGCTGGATTTAATGGCGGTTGTGACGCCAATTGGATTGGGATTGGGACGTATAGCAAACTTTATAAATATGGAAGTAATGGGGCGCGTCACAGATTCCCCGTTGGGCGTAATTTTTGTTGGTGGGCCGCAATTCCCGCGCCACCCCAGCCCGCTTTACGAGGCGACCCTTGAAGGGTTTGTTTTGTTTATCATAATGTGGTTGTTGTATAATAAAACAAAACTGAAAACGTATTCTGGGGCTTTGGGCGGCATTTTATGTATGATCTATGCGGTGTTTCGTATTTTCTGTGAACAATTCCGCCAACCAGACGCACAAATTGGATTTATCACCAGTTGGGGATTAACCATGGGCCAGTTATTGTCAGTTGGATTGTTTTTACTGGGGGCAGGGGTTGTTTGTTTTTCATTACGAAAAAAATCAGAAACAATTTGACATTTTGAATGTCAAAAGATAAACTATGGTGGCAAAGTTCGATGGTGGTTGGAAGCCGCGGTCGAATGCGACGGTCTTGACTGCGAAGCGAGGTAAGAGCAAAACGAAGTTTTGCGCATTACCAAAACCGCCGGTTTGAAAGAACCGTCGAAAAAAGTTTAGGATGGTTGGCAGAGCGGTCGAATGCGACGGTCTTGAAAACCGCTGATGGGGTAACTCATCCGGGGGTTCGAATCCCTCACCATCCGCCACAATAAAAAAACGCCCATTTGGGCGTTTTTTTATTGTGTTGAAATGGTGGCTTGGGATTAGGCTCTGCAACGAAGTTGTCTGGGTTCGTGACGAAGCGAAGCGAAGTGAAAGGGGCCCGCGAGTGAAACGAGTGGGAATTACAATCCCGCGCTTCCGCCACAAAAACAAAACGCCCATTTGGGCGTTTTATTTTTGTCTCGTATGGTTCAGATTCGAACCCACCAAAAAATACTATTGCATGGGGGTGTTTGAATATGATATAATACCAACGTCACAAAGGTTTTTTGTGATGGGGCTTAACAACCCGTTTAGAGCCGTCTTGGATAAGACGTAAAAAAATCTCCAACTTATATGGTTGGAGGGCTGCCGAATATATAGAATAAGGCGCGCAATTTGCTCTAAAATTGTTGTTAACCTCCAACCACCCTTAATCCGGTGGTTGTTCTTTTGCTTCGCAATTGCCAAATGGCGAAAGTGGATTGTTTTTGTAAAGAACAAAGGAGAGACACGATGAGAACAAAAACATTAATATCATTGGCCGTTATCGCGGCATTACCAATTACTGCAATGGCAGAAAATATATCGGGGGCGATGTACACTGCACCAAGCGCGGCGGATAATAATCACCCCGCACCAACAACACAAGCGTACGCGCCATACGGTCGTATTGATATAGACACTGCCGACCAAGAACATATCGCCACCACCGCATATGTTAAGGGTGCATACAATAGCGCAATTGCCGCGGTGAATAAAGTTAGAGATGAGATG
Source organism: uncultured Alphaproteobacteria bacterium (assembly GCA_947305255.1). Classification (GTDB taxonomy): domain Bacteria; phylum Pseudomonadota; class Alphaproteobacteria; order Rs-D84; family Rs-D84; genus Enterousia. The sequence goes on along the minus strand of CAMZDE010000011.1, from coordinate 13,223 downwards.
AGAGATGGAGAATATAATCTACGATCAACACTTGAAGAAGGAATGGATGCCAAGCAAGATAAATTGACGGGTTTAGAATCTCAAGATGCAATATCCACAATGGTTTTTGATGATGATTCTGGGGTGGGTACCGCGCTTTTGCAAGCGTATAATGAAGAGTATGCAGCAATGAGAGAAGATATAGGTCGTGTGTTGCAAGCGGATAGCGATAATCCAGATAATGCGTTAATATCGGCGGGTGCGGTATTTGATATAGTGCGAGATGCCGGAACAGTGTTACAAGGCAATATTAATACTGTACAAAGTTCGGTAACTAATGTGCAAACGGCATTAAACAATAAACGTGTTGAAATTTACACAACGTGGAACAATGATAATGCAAAAACTCAGGTCGCATTTGTAAATGCGCCGGCACAACAATGATGCGCACCAACAACAAAAACGCCCAATCGGGCGTTTTTGTTTATAAATCGGAACGATTATTTTTTGAAAAATTTTAATGTTTCTGGATAATTGTCGCCGATGCTGTTATATTCTAAACCGTTCAAACGTGCGCGCAAATCTGAAACATCAATGCGATTGACATCTTTATTTGCCGCCGGACGAATTTCTGTTTGACCGCCCATATATTTTTGTAAAACTTTTGGTATTCTGATATAACCTTCTTTGGTTTGGTTATTTTCCATAATCGCGATAATTGCGCGGTCTGTCAGGGCAGTTGATGAAATAGTATGGACAAAACCTTTGTCTTTGCCGGCAAATTTTATGTTTGCACGACGCGCCTGATAATCCATCAAATTAGAATTCGAATGTGTTTCGCGATATTCGCCAAATCCCGCGAACCAACCTTCTGTATCATATTTTTTGAACCCTGGGGCGCCCATATCGCCAGTGCAGACCAATACAACGCGGTATGGGATTTCCAATCCTTGCATGATATCTTCAACGTTTCGTTGGCAGACCAGATTCCAATATTCGGATTCTTCGGGTCTGCATAAAACGATTTGTTCTTGCTTATGAAATTGATGAACACGGAAAATGCCACGTGTTGCGCGGCCTGCGGCACCGGCTTCGTATCTGAAACATGGTGTGAACGCAGTATAGAGCAGGGGCAATTTTGCCTCTTCAATCGTTTCGTTCATTCTGTATGGAACCAAAGATTGTTCAGATGTTCCAATCAAAACCATATCAGATCCCGTAATGCAATATGTTTCATCTTGGGAAAACGGGAAATATCCGGTCGCATAAAGCGCGTCGCGTTTTGTCACAACCGGCGTTTTGAATGGAATAAATCCACGTTCTGTCAATAAATCTTCGACATATCTGAACGCCGCCGCCTGCAATCTGGCACCGTCACCAATCCAATAGTAAAAACCAGAACCTGAAACCTTGGTCCCGCGTTCAATGTCTAAAATCCCCAATTTTTTGCCCAATTCTTCATGGGTTTTCGGGGTAAAATCAAATTTAGGTTGTTCGCCCCAACGGAAAATTTCCAGATTTTGTTCATCTGAATCCCCAACTGGCGTATCAGGTGCCAAGAAATTAGGAACACGATCTAATAATTGTTTACGTTTATCTTGTAAATCTTTCAAGATTGGTTCTTGTTCAGATAATTGTTGTTTAACTTTTTTGGCTTCATCTACCATTTTTTGGCGGGACAACTGATTTAATTCAGATTGTAACGCTTCGGTTTTTTGTTGTTGTTCGCGCAATTGTTGATCCAGATTCAACAATTCATCAATATCAATATCAGAATTTCTGATTTTTACCAATTCACGAAACAGTTCAGGATGTTCACGCAATAATTTGATGTCTATCATGGTATTTAAGCCTTTGTTTGTAAATATGTTTGCCACATAGTATACAATTATGTCAAATAAATTCAATAGTTTTTTGTGTCGGGAAAATTGTAGAGTTTAACGCGGTTTTTTTGTATATGATGACTATTTCTTTATAGCCCCTTTTTGTCCCTTATATGAAAATATTCATAACATTATTACGTGTGTCAAAAAATTTGCAATTATAACTTGATTTTTCGCGATATTTGTGCGATGCTTGCGCGGAATAGATAATAACAATCAAAGAGTTGTTTGTTTGTTTGATAACCACAACGATATGGGAAAGCGATATATGCTGTTTGAAATGGATACCAAGGATTAAAAATGCAACCAAAGATATCTATCTTAATTCCATGTTATAATTCCGAAAAATATTTGTCTCAGTGCATCAACAGCGTTGTTAATCAAAGCCTGAAAAATATCGAAATATTGGTTATTAATGACGGTTCGACGGATTCTACGTTGGATATTATCAAACAATTTGCCGATAAAGATAACCGTATCAAAATCATAGACAAACCAAACGAAGGTTATGGAAAATCCATGAATCGCGGCTTAGATGCCGCGACGGGTGAATATGTTGGTATCGTTGAAGGCGATGATTGGGTTGATGCCGATATGTTTGAAACGTTGGTAAAAATCGCTGATAAACACGATGCTGATGTTGTAAAGGGCGATTTTTACGAATACACAACAAAAAATGGTGAAAAAAATGTTCGTGCGGGGTCTTTGCCGTCATATGATTGCGGACGCGTTATAAAACCGCGTCGTGAAACCGCGATTTTTTGGTGCGCACCGTCAATTTGGGCTGGGATTTACAGACGTGATTTTTTGAACAAATACGGAATCAGATTTTTAGAATCGTCGGGTGCATCATACCAAGATACTGGATTTAATTTCAAAGTGTGGGCGATGGCTGAACGGGCGTTTTTAACGACTGACGCGTTTTTACATTATCGGTGTGACAATGCGAATTCGTCGGTAAAATCGTCGGGAAAAATATTCTGTGTATGCGACGAATGGGACGAAGTGGAACGTTTCCTGACACAATATCCGGAAATTCATCAGGGTGTTGCTAAATTGATACCGAATGTCAAACTGGGGACATATATGTGGAACATGGGGCGTTTGACAGATGATGCGAAACAACAATTTATAAAACGTTTTCAATCAGAATATACAAAATATCTTCGCGACGGCGATTTTGATAAATCTTATTTATCAGACAAACAATATTACAAAATTATGATGACGATATTTCCAAAATCTTTGAAATATCGGATATTGAAAATATTTTTCGACGTTATCGGGCCTGTTTATAAAACGCGTGTGAAAAATTGTACGCGTATATATTACGTATTTTCAAAAATACCTGTGTTCAAAAAGCGTTTACATCAGATGAGGGGTGTACAATGAAAATAGCAATCATTGGTTATAACGCTTATCTGGCGCATGATATTGAAAAAGTTTTTACAAATGCAACTTTGTTCAAAAGATTTGAATCTGTTTCCGATGTTGATGTGTTAAAATCATTTGATTACGTAATTAATTTTTCTATTCAACCGGCGTTTAAGCAAGAAAAACTGCGTCTATCTGATATCATAGATGTCAAGATAGCCAATGTTATCAAAGATTCAGATACAAAATTTGTAATGATTTCTTCACGCAAAGTTTACGGGGCCAGTGATAGATTAGCGCTTTATTCAGAACAATCAGAATTACGTCCCACAGATTGTTATTCGTATAACAAAATTATCAGTGAACGTGAAATACAAAGAATTTTACCAAACAAAAATTTGATTTTACGTGTCGGAAATATTTTGGATTTTCCAACAGATAAAAATAATTCAACATTTATATCGTGGATATCGGGTGCGCTGAAAAATAACGGCATATTGAACGTGACAGAAAATGAAAATGTTCGCAAAGATTTTATAACGCGCGACTATTTTCAATCTGCATTGAAAACTTTGATTGATAAACAAAAAGTTGGTATATTTAACATCGGTGCAGGTTTTGCATTGAAAATCAAAGATTTGTTGCCAATGATAACTGGTCAGGACAGAATTGTATTTCAAAACACTGTGCCAGAGAAAGACGGCTTTATATTAGATTGCGATAAATTACATGCTGTTGTTATGCCGTTCACAAAGCAAGAATTATATGCGAAATGCAGAAGTATTAACCAAATTTATCAAAAATAACAAACATCTTCAGGAGGAGTAAATGACAAAATGCAAACATTTGATTGTCGGTGCGGGTTTATCAGGGGTGACATTGGCAGAAAGAATTGCGAATGTATTGAAAGAGCCGGTGACAATCATCGATTCTCGTAATCATATTGCTGGGAATTGTTTTGATTATTTTGATAATAATTCGATTTGCATACATAAATATGGGCCGCATATATTTCATACTTCGAACAAAGAAGTTTGGGATTACCTGTCCAATTTTACAAAATGGCATCCGTTTTTTCTGAAAGTGCGCGCGTATGTCGATGGGAAAACGGTCGCGTTTTCTTTTAATTTGACCAGTATCAAAGAATCTTTCCCAGAACAATTGGCGAACAATTTGATAAATAAATTGATTTCTGTATTTGGATACGGCAAACGTATATCGATTTTGCAATTACGTTCATACAAAGATGCAGAATTATCTTTCTTGGCCGATTATATTTACGATAAATGTTTTGTAAATTATTATAAGAAACAGTGGGGCTGTACACCTGAAGAATTGGATGCATCTGTGGCAGAACGTGTTCCAATTACAATTTCGACTTGTGATGATTATTTCCAAGATAAATATCAGGGTATTCCATTAAACGGCTATACAAAAATGATGGAAAAAATGTTGGACAATCCAAATATCACTGTGAAATTGAATACGCCGTTTGATAAAAGCATGGAATATGAAAATCTGTATTATACTGGCCCCATAGATGAATTTTTTGATTTTCAATTTGGTCAATTGCCATACAGAAGTCTGGAATTTGATATTCGTGAATATGACCAAGAATATTTTCAAAACAATGTAGTGGTCAGTTATCCTGATAATTACGATTTTACGCGTATTTGCGAACACAAATATTTTTTGAATAACAAATCGGATAAAACAGTGGTTTCTTTTGAATATCCTTCTGAATTTGTGATTGGGAAAAACGAAAGATATTATCCAATTCCGCGTCCCGAAACCAAAGATTTGTATAATAAATATCTAGATTTGGCAAAACAGAATCCTAACGTTCATTTTCTGGGGCGTTTAGGTGATTATAAATATTATAACATGGATGCTGCCGTAGAACGCGTGTTAAACTTCTTTAACAAAGGTATATAAAAATGAATAATAACGATGTAAAAATTTTTATTGGTTATTATAAACCAACAACATTATTCAAAAGTGATATACTTATACCATTACATTGTGGCAGGGCTGTTGTCGGCGAAGAATCTAAGTGCGGCAAATTAAACAAAAATTGGATAAAATGGTTGAAATCTAATACTGTCGGCGATGATACAGGCGATAATATATCTAAATATAATAGATATTTAAACGAAATGACGGGGATATATTGGATGTGGAAACATCAGCAAGATTTTGGTAATCCCGCTTATATAGGCTTTATGCAATATGCAAAACATTTTTTATTTGATTCTAAGATTAAACTTCCTGATTCGAGATGGGTTCCTGAATATGAAGGTTATTTGTTTGACACAGACACATATGTAAAAACAAATAATTTATCAAATGATAATATTTTAAAAGTTATCGCTGATAACGATTGTGTTTGTCCAAATAAAATTAATTTGTTGCGCAGTGCGTCTGTGAAAACATGTAGACAGCAGATGGACATTTTATCCAAAGGATATGGATACGTCTTTGATATCATGGTAAAGGTTGTCGAAACAAAATACCCACAATATAAAAAATATTTAAATGAAATAAAGAATGGTTGTGAACATTATCCTTTGAACTGTTTTATTATGAAGAGGGATTTGTTTAATAAATATTGTGAATTTGTTTTTGGTGTATTGTTGGAGGTTATGAAAGAAAGCCATTTAGAAAATGCTAATATTTACCAAAAAAGGGCTCCGGGGTATTGCGCAGAATTTTTGACAAGTATGTTTATCAGTTCTTTGCGTGATAAAAAGATAAAAACGTGTAAAATGTGCATCTTGTATCAAGATAATGCAAAAGAATATGCCAATATTCAATTTAAAAAAATTTATAAATATATTTTGTCTATAAATAAAGAGAATCACAGACATTATATAAAAATATTCGGAATGAAATTATTTATAGAAAAACGTAAATTTTAGACCAAAAAAAATCGGGAAAATAATCCCGATTTTTTTATTCGGCCATGCCTTTGATTTCCCATGTAACAATATAGGAATTTGTAATCGCTATGGTTGTCCATGTTCCAATAGTTAATTTTGTCGTGGCTCTGGTATTAGAAATATTGCGCAACGTCATAGTGTTCCCGCCGTCTGTGATAAAGCACACATTGACCAGATAATTTGTCCCCGCCATTGTCACAGGCAACGTGACATCTGTTCCTAGTATAGTGTTTGCGGCTTGGGCTGCGATAGTTGCTTCGCCACCTTGTTCAATCCAACCGCTTTTGTATTTGCGATACCATGTGTAATTGTTATCTGCGCTGGGGGCTTGGGATTCGACGACATAATCGCTAAGTCCTGTTGTGCGTATGTTAACCAACGAAATATTTTCTGTGTTGGTTGAGACGTCTTGCCGCAAAGTAGATATGTCGCCTAAATCGGTTATTTGTTGCGACAATGCCGCGATACGCGCCAACAAAGTCGTCGTTGATTCTTTGTCTGCGATATCTGCATATTGTGAACATAGCGTGTCAATTTCGTCTTGTTTGTCTTTGATAACTTCCATTAAATAGTTTGCGTCTTGGTTCATGGTTGTTGGATTTATTTTCGCAGTTGGTTGATAATCCACAACGCGTGACAGCGGCAGGCTGCGCGCAATCGTTATGCAATCCAAACTGGTTGGTGCAGTTTCAAAGACGATTTTGCCGCCGGTATAGGGAAAATCTGCATCTGTCCCGCCCGATGTTCCAACAACGCTGTATCCTGTGGCGGTCGCGTTGTTTTTAGTCACGATGATATTTGTGTTTTCGAAATATGGGAAATTAAAAGAAAATTCGGTTGTAGAACCGTCCCCCATATATGATACTTTTTGCATTTTTACTCCTTTTGTTATAACAAAAAAGCCCGTGAAAAATCACAGGCAACAAAAAACGGGCGATAAATCGTCCGCCAATGTGATACATATTATATCATATTTTTACAAAAAAAGCAACCTCAGAATATAATCAGTACATATTTTTAGTAATAAAAAAAGCGGGTTTTACCCACTTTTCTCATAAAAATTCGTTTAATTTATTGAACCCAGATGGTTGCTTGGCCATTGCTGCCCGATGAACTGCCTACTGGGATTGTGATTTGACCTTTGTTCACGGTCACCGCACCGGTTCCGTTTGCAGTAATACTGGTCACCACAGGCCCCGAACCCGATTCGGAAACATTACCATTGTTCCCAGAATTCAAAACCGCCTGTTTATTATCACTTAAATAATTTATAGCCGTCAAAGTGGTATTATGCGCACCCTTAACATATGCAGTAGATGCAATATGTTGTTGGTCGCCACTGGTGATTTCTTTCAATCCGTATTTTGGCCCATTTGTCGCAACAGTCCCCCCCGCAGATGTTGTCAGCGTTTCATATTGCGTAATCGATGGTGCCGGATCGTCAGCCATGGCAGGCGCTATCATCATTAAACCCATAAAAATAACTAAAAATTTTTTCATAAAGATTTTATTTATTTTTCGTTAAGTTCGTATTGATGTTTTTACCCTTCTACAATGATCTGACAATTATGTTACATCAAAAGTAACATAATTGTCCAGACCATTTTTTAGATTAGCTACCCAATGTACCTGTGTAGGTATTGTTTGGAACCGCGATAGTTCCTGTAACCGTTTGAGTACCAGTGACAAGACTGTCGTCGCCCCATGATTTATAAACAGTTATAGTTGGAATGGCGGAATTAACTGTCGCAACAACGCCAGTTTGTGTCGCCATACCTGTTGTTGCAGTAGCAACCTTTTCATCAACATAGCCTTGGGTGGTCAGTCCAGTTCCAGAATATGTCGTTGTATTTGTTGCACCTTGGATTGTGTGATCCAATATCAATTTGCCTTCGTCTGCTCCAGATGTGCCAACAGTCAAGCCAGTACCATAGTTAACTTTCACACCGTTTGCACCAGACGCCAAAGTTGCACCGTCAAGTTTAACCTTAACAGTCCCAGCACCAGTACCAGTTGAAGGAACTTCCAAACCATCACCGGCATTAACGCTGATTGTCTTTGAACCTGCTGTGCCAGTTGTCACCAAACCGCCGTTTGATGTCAAACTTGCTTCAACTTCACCATTGGTTCCCAATTTGATACCATCACCAACGTTCACACCCAATGTACCGCTGCTTACAACCAAACCACCGTTTGATGTCAAATCAACGTCCAATTTGTTTGTGCTGCTGTTCCATGCCAAACCGTCACCATCTGCATTAGTCAGTGCCGTAGTGGCAGCACCAGTAGCTGTGTCGTAAACTTTGTTAACCGCTGCGATTGCGCTGTTATACGCACCTTTAACATACGCAGTAGATGCGATATGTTGTTGATCATCATTACCTATGGTAACAGCTTGATATTTCGGACTGGTATCCGTAGTTGCAGCAGGACTTAGTTCTGTCGCTGTTGCTGGTTCTGTCAGAGTGCTTGGATACTTTGTAGCACTCGCCAACATAGGCGTGACGGCCAACATCGCTGCGATAGAAACTCCTAATAATTTCTTCATTTCGTCTCTCTCATAGTATAGCCGTCCCTAAGCCAAGTACTTTTTATTCTCTATGATTATATCAAAAAAATATTTTTTAATCTAGTGCGAAATAACATTTTGTGAAATTTTTTGCTTGACTTTTTTGAAAATGCGGTTTTTTAGGTTTTTTTTGATGTTTTATTGTCATTCCGAGGAGTGTTTTTTACAAAAGCGATAGCGTTGTGAAAAACACGACGCGAAGTCTCGGCGTAGCGAAAGCGAAGACGGATGGGAATCCAGAATATCTTTGTGTCGGTGCAACGCACCGTTTCTTTTTTTAATCAATCAGTCGGCTTCGCCGGTATTTTAATTTAACTGGATTGCCACGAACCTGCAATCAACAACAGCATGCTTGGTTGCTGATTGCAAATTCTCGCAATGACACCTCTTTTTTTGTGTGTAATAATAAAAACAGATGTCACCCCCTTCGTCGCTACGCGACATTTCGGTAGCGGGGCAGAATTATTTCCAGCATCGCAACGAAAGCCGGATGTTGCAAGGCTTGGGACAATGCACAGCAAATTCACACCACAAAAAAATCCGGTGTTAAACCGGATTTTTGCAATTTTATCATGCCGTCACTATGGCACAGTTGGTGTTGGCTGAGGAAACAGATGTACAGTCGCAGTTGTGGCCTCAGACCCCCATGTGGTTGCAACCTGCATCGTTTGACCGTGCATTTCTGCAATCGCCCCGGTGACTGTTGTTGCAGTGGTTCCCATGGTCGTATTGCCAATTTTATTAGCGTTCGCCGCAACCGCCGTATCTAACTTTTTAATCGCACCACCAACGGTATCTTCGTGATTAGTGTATGTGCCGTCTTGGATGTTGGAATTGCCGGTCGCAGTGTTCAAAGATTCATTAATCGCCTTAACCGCGGTGACCAAATTAGTTGTTCCGGTTGGAATTAACCCGCCTGCGGTTGCCAATTCAGCAACTGCACCGATTGCAGCCTGATTCAATCCGCCCACAGATGCATTTGCTGCAACCTGAGAATCCAACGCCTGTAAATTTGAAAACACAGTGGTGTCAGAAACGTATTGATGGCTTTGTGTTCCGTCATAAGTACCAATTTTGGCCGTGTTTGCGGTCACTTGTGAATCTAAACTTTGGATATTCGCTTGGATTGATGCGCCGCCGGAAACATAGGTTTGGCTGCCCTCTGAATCGAATTCGCCAATTTTTGTAGCATTTTTATAAACGCGATTATCCAAAATGCCCAGATTTTCGCCAACTTTTTCACCGTTTGCAGAAATATATTGCAAACCGGTTGCGCCGCCAATTGTGTCAATTACTGGGGTTGCTGACGTTTTTGTCACGTACGCTTCGTTGGCATCGCCTGCCGCCGCACGAATCGCGCGATCTAATTCAATCAAATTTTCAGCAACGTTTTTATCTGCGGAAATCGCTGCATATGGCGACCCAGCCTCTGGCGCAGCCACGGTCGAATCGTCAATAATAGCATTTATTTGTGTTCCCAATGTGTTATACGCACCCTGAACATACGATGTAGATGCCACAGTTTGAGTTGTTGCGGGTGTGTTTCCACCATTTACCAACGTCACAGGCGTCGCAGTCTTTGCGGCGTTCGCCAACATTGGTGTTGCGGCCAAAATTGCAAACATAGATATTTTTAACGCTTTGTTCATAGTTATTTATTCCCTTTCGTGTTTGCTTTTGTTTCCCAATTCTTATCTCTTTAATCTCCCACAGGTTCTGCGGTTGTTTCCGGAATAGACCATGTGTCTTCGACTTCTAGTTCCGTGGCGATATTATTTCTGAACACATATATTTTATCGTTTGTGCCTGTGTTAGACGTTAAACCTGTGATACTGACCTTTCTATCGTCAGTGACCAATACACCGCGGCCGTCACCGGTATAAACGATACGGCTTTCCATACTATTCAAATTACCAGACAACGCCTCTACCTGAGCGGTCAATCCACTGGCGGGACTTTCGTCTGTGGACGGTGCACCGACATATATTGTCAGTTCATTAAGGTCGTTTTGCGTCGCAGAATTTAACGCTTTGACCCGTCTGTAAACTTCTTGAAGACCGGTATCGACATACCCTTTGGTCGTCAGATGTGATGTTTCTGTTGAAAACGCAGGCATCGTGGCCAAAATCGATAACGCAGCAAAAGAAAATAATACGTGTTTCATTCTTTATCTCCGTTCGGTCTTTATTCTGCCCCCAATACAGTGTCTGCATCAAAAGTGGTTTCAAAATAAACGTTTTTTCGATCGCCACTGTTTGCGTCGTATATAGCGCTATCCGTTGCAGCCAACGATTGTATTTGTTCAGTGTGCAAATTCAGTGTTTGGGTCAAAAAGCGAATGTAATCAGATGACGCACTGGCATCAATGTTCGCAAGTCTGTCTTCGACCTGTTGCGCAGTATAATAATTCGAATCGATTTCATCTTTGGTGTAATAATCATCTAACTTAGAATCATCAACCTTGGTACCCAAAACATCTTCAACGCCGGTTAAACGGTCGCTCATCTCCTTAATATTATAGCCGCCGCCAGATGTTGTTGATTGACCCGCGGTTGCAACAGTTCCAACCTTGCCAATGTTTTGAATGTTCGCCTTGGTCACGACACCTGGGAAACGTTCAGAACCCGACGCCGCAGTTGCCGCAGTCGCGGTTTTTGCCGTTGCGATTGCGCCTGGGCGATTCGTTGATGATACGCGTGGCGTTGGTGCAACAGTTGCGGTTTTCGGCGCAATTGTTTTAATAGATGCAGACTTTTTCGCGCCCGCATTCGCACCCAACACAGAAGAACTGATTGTGTTTCCGGTCTTTACGCCCGTCGCAGTTGTCCCCGGCACCGCCGTCGTTCCAGTGTTATAACCGGCACCGCCGCCCAATACACGAACAGACGGCGCAGCATTCGCGTCCAAAACGAACCCAAGGCAAAACGCCAAAGAAACCAATGAAAAACCTGTTTTCAAATAATTCATTTTCTTTTCTCTCGATTGGCATTATATCACATTTTTTTGCTAAAACCAAATATTCATTAAAAAAAAATTAAATTTTTTATCAAAAAAAATGTTGATTTTTAGAAAAATGTTGAATTTCCGCCACAAATCCTAATTTTTTTATACAAAAAAACGACCCGCCGGCCGCTTTTTTGTGTTTTATCGTGTTTTTTCAATCAAATCCGCCAAAGTATTCGCAATTCTGTCTTTGTCTGACGTGATGATTTTATCTTTTGGTATGCGCCAGTCTATATTTATCTCTGGCGAATCGTAGCGAATACCAAATTCAGATTCTTTGTTATAAAAATTATCAACCTTGTATGCGAAAATTGCCGTTTCGCTAAGCACTGAAAAACCGTGCAAGAAATGACGTGGTATAAACAGTTGTCGCATATTCGTATCAGATAATTCAATCGCGACATATTTACCAAACGTCGGTGAACCCTTGCGAACGTCAACAGCGACATCAAGCACAGAGCCTTGTAATACGCGCACTAATTTTGCCTGACTATGTTCACCCAGTTGACAATGCAGACCACGAACAACGCCATACGATGATTTTGATTGATTATCTTGGACAAAGCGATTCGTAATACCGTTTTTGATAAAATCTTGTTCGTTATATGTTTCACAGAAATATCCGCGTGAATCTGTAAATATTTTTGGTTCGACAATAACAACACCGTCAATGTTTGTTTTGATGAAATTCATGATAAAACCTCTTTCGTTGTTTAGTATAGTAAAATAGGGCATAAAAGCAATAAAAAAACCGCCCCGATTGGGGCAATTTTTTATTTCTGGTGGCTCTGGTCGGAATGTAATTCCCACACCACTTTGTGGTCGCGGGCCCCTTTCACTACGCTGCGCTACGTTACGAACCGCGGTTCGCTTCCGCCATATCCATGCATAAATAAAAATTGCCCCTATTGGGGCAATGTTTTATTTCTGGTGGCTCTGGTCGGAATCGAACCGACACTCTTTGCAGAACTTGATTTTGAGTCAAGCGCGTCTACCAGTTCCGCCACAGAGCCATAGAAGCAGGCCGGTCGTATTATTTTGCGGCCGCCTTTTTCGCTTCAACTTTTTTAACCAATCTCGCGCTGCGTGTTGGTTTGTGAACCGGCTTTTTCGCAGGTTTTGCCGCAACACCGTTTTTCTTTTCAATGGCTTTCTTAATCGCGGCCATTTCCGGTGTTAAGCGCGATACAGGTTTTGACATTACATATGCGTCCAATCCGCCGTGTTTTGTCAAAGTGCGCAATCCCGCAGTGGAAATACGCAAAGCAAAATCACGAGCCAAAATGTCGCTATGGAATGATAATTTTTGTAAATTGGGCAAAAATGTGCGTTTTGTATGACGCATAGAATGCGACACATTCATACCCACAGTTGTCTTTTTTCCAGTTACTTTACATACGCGTGGCATATTAAATCCTTTAATTACTGGGGCATAATTTATACTATAAAAAGCAAAAAGTCAAGTATTTGTTTTTG
>CAMZDE010000010.1 GCA_947305255.1 uncultured Alphaproteobacteria bacterium | reverse complement strand
TTTTATTAATATTATGTATAGTTTTTTGTTTATGAGCGCAGCGAATATAACATAAGTCCATAATTTGTTTTATTAATATTATGTATAGTTTTTTGTTTATGAGCGCAGCGAATATAACATAAACTATACATAATATATCTTATGCGCCTTTTGTGTTTACTAAAAACACTATCCCCCAAATGGGGGTGGGCGTAAAAATAAAAATGTAAATCGACGCCCTTTTGTAGTTTTAATCACCCCACAATAAAAAAACGACGTCCGAAAAAAATTTTTTTTCGGACGTCGCGTTTTTTTTCACAAATTTTTTTCAGTTAAATTTTTGCAACGGTTTTCTTCGCCGCTTTGGCAACCTTTTTGACATGCGTAGTCAAAGATTTAATGCCCCGCCCTAAATCTGTTTCGCCCACTGCTTCGATTTCTTCGGGTTTTACCGCAGAACAGCAATACGGGCATTTTGTCGCCGATTTGCTGATTGATTGTTTACAATATGGACATGCGCGTGTTGTGACCGGAGCCTTGGCCCGCGCAGCATTTACTATTTTCACGAAAATAAATATCGCAAACATAGTTATAATAAAACTGATTACCGCGTTCAAAAATGTCCCCAGATTTAATGTGGTTGCACCTGCAGCAGTGGCTTCGGCCATTGTGTTATAGTGCGCCCCTGCTTCGCCACCCCCCAACACAAAGAACCACTGTGAAAAATCAATTCCACCAATCAGCATTCCTATGGGTGGCATGATGATATCTTTGACCAAAGAATTGACAACACTGGTCATCACAGACCCAACGATGATACCGACAGCCATATCAATCGCGCTGCCTTTACTGATAAATGCCTTAAATTCGCCTAAAAATTTAGTTTTCATTTTGTTCTCCTTTTGTTTTTTTCTTATCCGCCACAGTATTTGCAAGCGGGAATTGTTCTATTGCACATAAAACCTTGGTCAATGTTTTATGAATATTTTCATCGCGCGTTTCAACAGTAATGTCGGCCAACGCATACGTATCGTAACGTTCCGCAATCAATTGAGCCAGAATCTGACGCGAATCCGTATTCAACAACTGGGGGCGCGTATGACGAAAATTAGTCCGTTTAACCAACAAATCCAAATCTGCGCGCAACCATATAGTCAACGCACGTTCCAACGCCATCTTGCGCACAGCATCTGTGATGAATGCGCCCTCACCCGTAGAAATAACCTTAACTAACGGGGGCGTATCCAAAAGACGTTCAAAAACTTTCTCTTCGACGCGCCGAAATTCTTTTTCGCCGTAAAGCGAAAAAATATCGACAACGCTGCAACCGGCAGCCTTTTCTATTTCTTTGTCAGAATCAACAAACGGTATTCCCAACGAACGCGCCAACGCACGGCCTATGCTGGTTTTGCCCGCCCCCATCAACCCAACCATTACGATAGGTTTATTGATTTGCAATTGTGTTTTTCTTCTCATACTTAACATATTATACAAAAACAAAAAAACTGACAATAAAAATTTAATATCAATAAAAAATATGATATAATACATACATAACACAAAGAGAGAGTCCAACAATGAAATCAAAATTACTTGCATTTGGTGGCGCATTGGTTCTGGCGACAAATATTTCAAACGCCGCAGTTTATGATAACAACATATCTGCATTAAATATCAACATGTTAACCGATGTGTTTATGTCGTACACTGATTATGGCGAAAAGATGTCTGATTTATTTTTGAATCATAAAATGTACGGCACAATGACTCGATTTGATGAATATGGTGATGACGGTTCAACTGTGCGTGGATTTGATTCTGGATACGCATCTGGCGATTATTTCATAGATAATATATGGGTTAACGCCAACCATGTGAACGAAAGCATGCATTACGGTCACAATGTCACACAACACGGTCGTTTTAATTTGGCAACCATTGGCGCAACAACAAAAGCGAGCGAATTAACGTACGGCAAAATCTCTTTCGGTGGATTTGTTTCGTATATAAACACTAAAATGCCTGAATTTCACGGTAACGGTGATGTTGCTGGTATATTTGCCAAATATAAATATCGCAACATTGGCGCAAAGTTAATGACGAACATCGGTTCTTTAAATAACACCACCCAAAATGATAGAGATTTTAACAATTCATGGGTAAATGTTGCAACAGGTGTTTCGGCCGCATTAAACATAGACAACACTTTGTTGGTTCGTCCAAATGTCTATGTTGCATATACTTTTGTTTCATCTGACGACATATATGAAAACGGCGACATAGTTTCATCGAGCGATTTTAATTTCTTTAACGTTGCGCCGGAAATCGAATTTATCAAAGAAATTGCAGCAAATTGGTATGGTGGTTTATCTGCAAAATATGTTGCACATTTCGGTGGTAAAAACGATATACAAATCGGCAACAATAAAATCGAAGGGCTATATTTGGATAACCACACAGATATAGGTATGAACCTAGAATACAATTTCAACCCATTTGCATTCCGCGCAAATGTCCACAAACAATTGGGTGGTGTCGACGGTTGGTCAACAAATATAAATGTAAAATATTCGTTTTAAAACAAAACGCCCCAAATTGGGGCGTTTTGTTTAAGTACCAGAAAAAAATGTTTAATTCATCGCTGCCAAACGTTCTAACTGATCCGCAGAAATCAAGGCGTCTATCATTTCGTCCAGCCCTTCCCCACCAGCCAAAATATCGTCCAATTTATACAACGTCAATTTAATACGATGATCTGTCACACGTTGTTCTGGGAAATTATAAGTTCTGATTTTTTCACTTCTATCGCCCGAACCAACCATACTGCGACGCGATGCGTTTGACGCATCCATTTGTTCGTTACGCTGTTTTTCATAAAGGCGCGAACGCAACACCGCCATGGCGGTCGCTTTGTTCTGTAATTGCGAACGTTCGTTTTGACACGTCACAACTATGCCTGTTGGGAAATGAGTTATACGAATTGCAGAATCTGTTTTGTTAACGTGTTGTCCACCTGCCCCCGACGCACGATAAACATCTATACGAATATCTTTGTCTTCGATAACAACGTCAATATCTTTCGCCTCTGGCATAACAGCAACAGACGCCGCAGATGTATGAATACGCCCGCTGGCTTCGGTTTCAGGGACACGTTGCACGCGATGAATACCCGATTCGAATTTCATACGTGCATATGCACCAACACCATCGATTTTGAAAATAATTTCTTTATATCCGCGCAGCGAAGTCGCATTTTCTTCGATAATCTCGATTTTCCATCCCTTGCGCAGAGCATACGATTTATATTGATTGAACAAATCGCCCGCGAACAAAGCAGATTCTTCGCCCCCCACCCCCGCGCGAATTTCCATAATAACACTGTTATCATCGGCTGCATCACGTGGCAAAAGCGCGATTTGTAAATCACGTTCCAAATCAGGCAACGCATGATTCAATTCGTCCAACTGTTCGGCCGCAATAGATTTTAATTCTGGGTCGTTCAGCATTTCTGTCGCATCTGCAATTCCTTGTTGGGTCTGCAAATATTTATCAATCAGAGGTAAAACTTCGGCCATTTGGGAATATTCTTTGGACAGGCGTGTTAATTCATCGCCAGAAATTTCACCAGAATTCATCTTGGTTTCGATTTCTTTGGCGCGCGCTTGAATATCTCGTAATTTTTGTTCGATTATCATTTTGATTAACCCCTGATAATTTTAATTGCGTCTTCCACAGACCCAGATTGCTGTTCGCCCGTTGTCATATTTTTGATTGCAACGACCTGCTTTGCCGATTCATCATCGCCAATTATTATGCTGAAACGCGCCTTAATCTTGTCAGCATATTCAATCTGGTTCTTGAATTTTTTATCTGTATCCAGATATGAAACCGCCGCGATATTTTCATCACGCAACGCATTTACAACACCCGCAGCATATGCGACATTGTTGTCGCCCATAACCAAAACCGCAACATCAATCGGATTTGAAAACGGTGTTAAATCAATCTGGTCATTTTCTAACATGGCCGCAAAGATTCTTGAAAAACCAATCGCCGCACCAACCCCAATAATCTTGGTTTTGGAAAATTTTCCTGCCAAATCTGCATAGCGTCCACCACCGGCCGCGGTTCCCAGTTCTGGATGATTTATCAATTTGAATTCAAAAACCAATCCGGTGTAATACGCCAAACCGCGCGTAATAGATAAATCTATCCGTGCATTGTTGACACCCATACCCGACAACACATTTATGAATTTGTTTAATTCGTTAATAGCAGCATCTAATTTTTCGGTTTTATTTACAAATTGTTTATATCCGTCCACGAACACCGATTTAACCAAATCTTCTTTGACGCTATCGCCCAAAGTATCAGATAAACCTTCGGCAAAATCTGCATCACCCATTTTGTCTTTCTTGTCAATCAAAACAAAGATATCTTTCTTTTGGGCGGCGTTCAATTCCAAATAATCAAACAGCGCATCCCAGAACGGACGCGAACCGATTAAGACTTCGGCGGACCCAATAAATTCAGCAACCGATTCCAACGCACGATTTATCACAGAAATAATTTCTGCATCGTAATTAGTCGATAACGAATTGATTCCCAAAATATCTAAATCCATTTGATAAAATTCGCGATAACGACCACGCTGCGCACGTTCCCCACGATAACGCTTTGAAAACTGTGACGCACGGAACGGGAAAGTCAAATCGTTCAGATGCCCTGCGACATAGCGCGCCAATCCGACAGTTCCGTCATAACGCAATCCCATTTTCGTATCGCCTTTTTGAAACAAAAACATTTGTGTTTCAATTTCGTCCCAATTGTCTTTGTCTGTTAAAACCTCTGCGCGTTCAATCGCCGGCAAATCCAGCATAGAAAACCCCGACAGCCGCAATACATTTTGCATACGCGCGGCACAAATATCGAAACAGCGTTGTTGCGCCGGCAACAATTCTATGAATCCAGACAAAGGTTTTGTTGGTTTTAAATCCATTTTAATGTCCTTAATGTTACATTGGTTAAATATTCTGTTTTTGTTAACAGTAATTATATCATAAAAAACGCATAAACGCTAGAAACACACACCCATACGGGCGTGATGAAAAATAAAAGAAAAAGATATAAATCTTTGAATCATAACGACACTATTATAAAAGCGATTTCCCAAAACGTCAATTTTTTATTTTGTCCAAATATTTCAAAAAAAATCCCCCGCGGACGGGGGATTTTTGGGCTATTTTTGTGCTTTAATCCCCAGTTGCAGTGACAAAAGGCACTTCGGCTGTGGCGGAATCCCTGTCATCGTCCCACGTAGTATATATTTTAACGCGTTGACTTTTTATACCGGCCGCCACCGCATATGCAGATAATAATTTATTACCTAAATTATCGACATCTGGTTCAGTCTCAGTAAGTTCATCTACAAAAAGTTGAGCAGGCAATGAATCTAAATCAAAAACTGTATCCAAATCCATAGCATTTAATTCTCCCTGAGTAGCATCAACCCGCCAAACAAGTGTGTTCACTGCGGCAATAGCGTCATTATACGCCCCTTTTACATACGCTGTAGACGCAATATGTTCGTCATCACTATCGCCTATACTAGCAAGCACATAAGGTCCAGGATAATTTGATGCAACAGCAGCAGCATTTGCTGGAACATTCACAGGTGTATTCACCATTTTATACGTATCATGAGCTATCGCATTGAACGGTAGCATTGCGATAATAGCCATTGGTAATATTTGTTTTGGTTTCATTGTTTTTCCCTCATAGTTTTTATTTCCAAATGCCTCAAACGAACAAATGGAATCGATTAAAACAAACAACCACCTTAAAAAATAAAAGGTGGTTGGAGGCTCAAAACAATTCAAAGCAGAAATTGCGTGCTTATTCCATTGATATACATCAACGTTATTCGCAGCCCTCCAACCATACGGACAGTTGGAGATATATTTTACGTCCGTCTTTCGCAATAACTGTAGCGGACGTGCTTTGTTAGGGTTTTGAGTCCCGTCGCGAAAACTCTCCGCGACATTGATATTCTATCACATTTTCACCAGCCTATGCAATAGCAAAAATAAAAAATGTTTTAACAACAAAAAATCCCCCGCGGACGGGGGATTTTTTTTGAGGAACATGAACACAAAAACATTAAATTCTTTTTATCTCTGGTAAGAAACTTGGAACGTGTCACCATAATCAGCCATTTTTTGTCCACCGACCGTACAATGCAACACGTCATAGCCTTTCTCTAGCTGTTTCTTTTTGATAATCTTGCCCGATACAATTCCGCCAACCGTTCCCAACACAACGCCAGCCGTGGCATCCGACACCAAACGCGTGGTGTTGAATTTACCGTCCGCATCGCGCCAAACATTACGGTTTGCATCCGATATACCAAAGAATTCATTTACTTTCTTAATCGCGTTTTGGGTTGCGATGTCTAATTTAACATCTTCGCCATATTCCGCACACAATTTATCAGCCAATGCCTTGAATCCGCTAACATCTTTGCCATACAATTCTTGAAATTTATCACATTTCAAACCGTTCAAATCTGACTTTGACAATTGCATAGAAACAGTTCTCGACACACGTCTACCATTTCCGCAATCAATGGTCCCAGAGAATGTGTAATAGCAAATTTCATCAATGGTTGTTCTGCCCACGCACATATATTTGTCGTTATCCCATTTTTTTGTGGTATCATAACAATGACATTCATTATTGGCATCATCCCAGTATGAAACATGGCCAATTTGTCCCAGACAGCATGCATAGGCATTCGGATTACCCAGATATTTATCACATTTTCCACCAATCACGCTTTCGCAGGTACCACTTTTGTTTTTCGCATCGTATACCCATTTAGCGTTTTTATCGGTGCACTTGCAGTATTCACCGGCACCCTTGCCCAACGAGTTTTTAGCATTAACCCCATGTGCATCAACCCATTCTGTCAGTTTCCCAGCATAACAACACGCCAAACGTTCATCGGTCGCACCTTGGGATTTTAATTTCGCACAAGTACCATCGCTTTGCCCACCGTTGCAGCGTTTTGTTTTTGAGTTCCAAACCTGTCTGTTTCCGCACTCACAAATTTTGCCAGTCCACGCCGCAGGATCACCCATTTCGGCCGCTTTGGCGCAATCTAACATATCTGATGGATAGCAACCACCTTTCTTAATAGGTGTGCACAAATCGCCGTTACAATTAACAAATTTCAGATCATAATTTCTGGTTGCCCTTTCATACCCAGCCTTGTCACAATCATCGGTTGGTTTAACAGGCTTAACAGGATCAGGATTAACAGGCGTATTTGCTTTAACATCATAAAAACACGCATTCAAACAATATTTCCCACTATAAAAAGTATTCTGACTTTTGTCACAATATATCTCTATATTGTTAACATTACCTATTTTGTCCCAGCGTTTTTCTTGTCCTTCTTTACACTCTGGCAACGACGTATAACCTGAATCGTTCCATTCATTCAATCCGACAGAATCACACGTATATACTTTCATATCAGTATTTGTCACACCACGAAAAACATGATGTCCCGCAACAACAACCTGTGTTCTATCATCACAACCATTCGTTCTTTGGTGTCCACAAACAAGCGCATCATCACTACGATAATTACCAACTGTAGGATACAAAAATATAGAATCGTCTTTTCTGAAAACACCTTGAAACATTTTTAACGGTTGAATCTTGCAATTATATGTAGCAGCAACGGTTTCACCGCACACAGCACACAAGCAAACCAGCGACAAAAACACGACTTTTTTCATGATTCCTTCCTTTCATTTTAATTCATGATGCTCTTATTTTATCATAAACCTATGTTTTAATCAAAGCCTTTTTTCAAAAATATTTATGTAATGTCGCACCGTTTTTAGTCAACCAACGCTTCGCACGTTCAACACCAAATCCGTAAAGTTGTCCAACCGTCGCCCAAAATTCAGCAGAATGATCCATATGTTTCCGGTGTGCTAATTCGTGCATTATCACATATCGCATAACATCATATGGCGCGAACGCTAATCGCCATGATAGTGATATATTTCCATTTGATGAACAAGATCCCCACCGCGATGTCGTATCACGTAATCCCAAACGCGTCGGCCAAAATTCACGTGGTGTTGTGCGAATTATCTCTTTGGCAGTGACTAAAAATTCATCACGAATAAAATCACGAACGCGGCGTTCAAACATATCCGCCCCGCCCCCAATGCAAAGCATAGTTTTATCTGAATTTAAATATTTATTTCCGCGTATTTGGGGATTATGAACGATTTCAACTGGCCGCCCCAAAAATTCAATTACGTCCCCAGATTTTATATGTTCATGCGCCGGCGCAGCATCAAAAATCTTTTCAATCCATTTGCGTTTTGATTCTATAAACTTCATTACAAACGTTATGGATGTTGCCCACGGTTTTGATATATGAATTTCAAAACGCGGAACTGTTTTAGGTCGCAAAGTCACATTACGCGCCCCGCGCCGTGTTTCGATTACGACAGGCACCGACATGCCATTTGATAAAACAAAAGTTTCATTAGAAGACATTTTTATTTTATATAATACTTTATTTCTGAAATGATTTTATCAACATCAAATCCGTATTCGCGATATACACTTTCGCCACTGCCCGATGCACCGAATCTATCAATACCTATTACAGCATCAGCAATTTCAAACCATGTCCCCGGGGCCGCCGCTTCGATAACAACAACACACCCACGCAGCAAAGAATTTTTATACTTAACATCTTGCGATTTGAACGTTTCCAGATTCAACATAGATATAACCTGAACATTTTTGAAACGCGACGCAATTTCAACCGCCAAAGGAACCTCTGAACCGGTCGCAATCAAAGTAGTTTTTGCACGTCCAGACCGCGCCGGATAAATCACATACCCACCACGCGACAAATCAGCACCCGCGGGCGTCGGAATTTGTCTGAATTTTTGACGTGACAAAATTATTGCCGACGGACGTGACATATCGCCAATTACCGTGTTCCAAGTGTATGCAACCTCTGCCATATTGCATGGACGATATACACTTAAATTCGGAATCATACGCAAAGACGGTAATTGTTCAACCGGTTGATGCGTTGGGCCATCTTCGCCAACACAAATACTATCGTGTGAAAAAACATATATAACCGGCAAATGTGACAAAGCAGCGATTCGAATCGCAGGACGCATATAATCAGAAAACGCCAAGAAAGTTCCCCCAACCGGCCGCAAACCACCAACAACCATACCATTCATTATTGCCGCCATACCATGTTCACGAACGCCATAGTTTATATAATTGCCATTAAAATCCTTTGGATTAACATCTTTGGAAATTGAGGTTTTTACACAGGTATTATTCGCCAAATCTGCCGAACCTGTTATTAAATCAACACCAGTGTTCATAATTAAATCCAGATAAATCCCCGACAATTCACGCGTAGAAATTTTATCGGGCGTTTTTGGTAATTTCACACGTGGCAGCACCGCAGTCAAAGAACACGTTTCACCCATTGGACGCATAGACACAACGCCCCACAATTTTGCACCATCTTTGTCTGCATTTTTCGCGATTAAATCCAACATTTCCGAATCGGACAATGCAAAACCATGCGCGCGCGCAGTATTCGCCAACGAAGAACCGCGCCCTAAAATATTTTTACATTGAATAAACACAGGGTTTGTTGATTTTTCCGCCCTATCCAACGCATGTTCCACGGCAGAAATATCATTTCCCCGAATCGACATCACATTCCAACCCATTGCCCGCATACGCGCATGAATATCAATGTCTGTCTGGGCCACGCCATCAATAGACAAATTATTGTCGTCCCATAACACAACCAAATTATTCAATTTCATACGACCTGCGAATGCAAACGATTCGAATGTGACACCTTCCATTAAATCGCCATCAGAAACCAAACAATACGTGCGCGCATTTATACCGCGTATTTTCTGGGACAGTGCCAAACCAACCGCATTACCGGCGCCCTGACCCAATGGGCCGGTTGTCGCATCAACACCATCCAGACCAAATTCAGGATGTCCTGGTAATCCATGTAATTTACGGAAACTGTTCAAATCACCAATTTTATAACCGGCTAATTTCAACACAGAATAAAGCAAAGCACTGCCATGTCCCGCAGACAAAACAAATTTATCAAACCCACGACGCAGATGATTTGCAAATACACATGTCACTATTTCTGCCGCGTCCAGCACTATACCGACATGTCCACTATGTGCAGACAAAATCGCCCCCAGCGCGCCGGCGCGCACTGCATTTGACATTTGTTGTAATTGTTTGGCATTAAACTTCATTTTATGATATTATATCACACAAAAGGATATAAATAAAATGATAAAAATTTGGACAGATGGCAGTTGCCTTGGTAACCCAGGCCCCGGCGGTTGGGGTTTTATCGCAACAGACGGTAAAAATATTGCAGAACGTTGTGGTGGGGAAAAAATGACCACGAATAATCAAATGGAATTAACCGCGGTTATTCGTGCGTTGACTGCCGCACAAAAACACAAAGAAATAGAAATTCATACCGACAGCCAATATGTTAAAAACGGTATGGAAACATGGATAAAAAATTGGAAGAAAAACAATTGGCGCACCGCTGATAAAAAGCCTGTAAAGAACAAAGAATTGTGGCAGAAACTAGATGAATTGGCATCACGTATAACAATTCATTGGGTTTGGGTACGCGGACATGCTGGCGAAGAATTCAACGAACGTGTTGATGATTTGGCACGCACAAGCGCCGAAAGTTATAAATAAAATATTATCCACGAAAACCAGTTGCAACAATAAACATTTCAACACTGTCTTTGCGCGAAGAAGGTGGTTTTATGTGATGCACATCATCAAAATGTTCTTTGATTTGTTTTAACAATTCGTTTGTTGTCCCACCAGTGAAAGATTTAGCAACAAAAGTTCCGCCTTTTTTTAATGCACGCAACGCGAAATCAAACGCATATTCCAACAACACCATTTGACGCAAATGATCTGTTTTTTTATGACCGACTGTATTTGGTGCCATATCAGACATCACAACGTCAACCGTGCCACCTGATTCGTCTGATAAATTTAATTTTTGTTCCAACCAGCGCAAGGCCGCATCCGTTGTAAAATCACCCTGATAAAAATCAACACCGTTTATAGGTTTAATTTCCAATAAATCCATCGCAAAAATCTTTGATTTTGGAAATTCGCGCGCAACATATTGTGACCACGACCCCGGTGCCGCCCCTAAATCAACAACAACCTGACCATTATGAAAGAAATGATATTTTTCGTTTATTTCAATAATTTTATAGGCAGCGCGTGCACGATACCCATCACGTTGCGCACGTGCAACATACGGATCATTGGCTTGACGTTGAATCCAAGCCGCCGAAGATTTATGCGCTGCAATTTTTTTATTTAATATTTTCATTATCTTTCATTTTCTTTGTTCAAAAATGCTGTTTGTAATTATTTGGCATATCTAAATTTTAAGCTTTTATTTTCTGCTTTCCCACCATAGACAGCATTGCTGCACGGAATCTATTCATATCGAAAAAGGCATCTTGGAATGAACGATTATTGAAAACATAACGAACTATATAATCATTATTGCTGGCGCCTTTTTCCAGAACTACTTTATCACTGATTGGTAATGGTAATTGTTTAACCCCAAAATCACGATGCATATCTTGCGGTACACATGCATCTGCAATCTTGACACTGGGATGAACATCGCCAAAATGAACCGGCAAAACTATCTTTTTAAAGATATCGTTACAATAATATACTTCATATGCACCAACCATGGTCGGCATATAATAACTTTTTTCTTTGTTTGCTTCGATTTGCGTGTTCATATTATCCACAAAATTTTGAGCGCGTTGCAAACCGTTAGAAAACATACGGTTTTCAAACAAAAAGTCCACATCAGTAATATTATTCAGAAAATCATAATTAAAATTAATTACTTTTGCACCACGTGGACTGTATTTAAAACGGCGAAAAACACTTGGATGAACCATTCCCCATTCGCCATCAAATTTGACAGAAACTTTGTATCCAATATTTTTCCCATGAACATAATCTTCTGGCTTTTCAGAAACACTGAACGGCACAACAGTTTCTTTGGACAAAACTTCATAACCATCTGCGTTATTGACCATCTGCATCTGGATTCTTTCTTTGAATTGATGTGCCCGTTTTTCACCATTCACAAACAAATCATTATTAAACAAATAACGAACATATGTTATATCATTCTTTGGGATATATTCACGATATATCATCGTTGCATGGTTCGGCAACAAACCGTATTCTTTGGATAAAACTTCATCAAAAACCAAAGATTCAATATTGCCACTAAACTTTACACCAATTTGCCATCCATCGATTAAAGGCTTTTTTGTACCACGCCATATTGGGTTATATTGTGGCCCAATATATTTTACATCAATTGGGGTTATATCATAAATTTTGCTAACGACGGTTTTTTGTTTTTTCATTTATTACCTCCGGGGGTTCCGCTTTGTTGCATACGTTGCATAACAGCCTCCATTCCCCCCATGCGTTGAATCATCGCCATCTGCTGTTTCATTTTCAAATATTGTTTAATAATATGTTCTACTTCGCGTACTGTGCATCCCGCAGTTTCCGCGATACGCGCTTTGGCATTTGCAAACACACGTTCAGGATCCGCGCGTTCTTCGGCGGTCATCGCTTCCAGAATTTTTATTTGTGCATCAACACTGCCGTCAGCGATTTTTTCTTTCATCGCAGCCACAGCATCTTTCATACCCGGCACCATTTTCAACAGACCGCTAAAATTGCTCATTTTTTTAATTTGTTTTAATTGCGCCAACATATCATTCATATCGAATTGCCCAGACATCATGCGTTCCGCAGTTTCTTTGATTCCAGACGGCATTTTAACGGATTGAGATTCCATCTCTTCTGTTTCTTGATTTACTTTCTTTTTTCCAAAACCAAACATTTGTATTCTCCTTGATTAATATTTAACGGTTATTTTTTTATCTTATTACTTTTTTTCGATTTGTCCAGATACTTTTTCAGATATTGGCCGGTCAAAGACTCTGGCTTTTCGGCAATTTCTTCGGGCGTTCCAACGGCAACAACCCTGCCCCCGCCGGCACCACCATTTGGGCCTAAATCTATCACCCAATCCGCTGTTTTAATAACTTCTAAATTATGTTCAATCACAATCACAGTGTTGCCTTGGTCAACCAATTCGTGCAACACCGCCAAAAGCGATTTTATATCTTCAAAATGCAACCCAGTGGTTGGTTCGTCCAAAATGTATATTGTTTGACCAGTGCTGCGTGCCGCTAATTCCTTTGACAATTTGATACGTTGCGCTTCGCCACCCGACAAATCCAATGAACTTTGGCCTAATTTTATGTAATCCAATCCGACGCGTTTCAAAAGTTCTAATTTACGGGCAATCTGGGGTACATTAATAAAAAATCTGTACGCTTCTTCAACCGTCATATTTAACACATCGGCAATCGATTTACCTTTGTATTTCACCGCCAAAGTTTCCGCGTTATAGCGTTGCCCATGACATTTGTCACATTCAACATAAATGTCTGCCAAAAAATTCATTTCTATCTTTATTTGACCGTCACCCTGACACGCTTCGCATCGACCACCTTTGACATTAAACGAAAACCGACCGGCGTCATAACCACGCGTTTTTGCTTCTGGCAAACTGGCATAAAAATCACGAATATTATTGAACACGCCGACATACGTTGCAGGATTACTGCGCGGGCTGCGTCCAATTGGCGATTGATCGATATCAACAACTTTGTCTATGTTTTCAAGGCCGCGAATAACATCATGCGCCCCAGTTTCCAATTTTGAATTATATAAAACACGCATAATCGCAGGATACAACGTGTTTAATAACAGTGTCGATTTGCCCGACCCCGACACCCCAGTCAGTGCGATAAATTCACCCAAAGGAAAATCAACGTTTATATTTTTCAGGTTGTTCGAACGCGCGCCTTCTATTCTGATAACATTACCGTTTCCTGAACGACGTTTTTTAGGTACCTCTATCTTGCGCTTGCCAGACAAATACTGACCGGTCAAAGATTCAGGATCTTTGATAACCTCTTCCGGTGTTCCATATGACACGACATTTCCGCCATTTATACCGGCACCACGACCGATATCAACCAAATAATCTGCGGCACGCATCATATCTTCATCGTGTTCAACCACAATCACAGTATTATCTTTGTCGCGCAACATTTTTAATGTTTCGATTAATTTGTCATTATCACTTTGATGCAATCCAATTGACGGTTCATCTAATACATACAAAACACCCGATAGACCACTGCCGATTTGCGACGCCAATCTTATGCGTTGCGCTTCACCACCTGACAGAGTTCCCGCCATACGTGACAATGTCAAATACCCCAAACCAACATTCCTTAAAAAATACAGACGTGATGTAATTTCGCGTAAAATAATAGATGCGATTTCGTTTTCTTTGTCGGTTAAAAATTGCGGTAAATCCATAAACCATTTCAAAGAATCTTCGACCGACATATCGCAAACGTCCATAATATCACAATTATTGATTTTTATGCACAACGCTTGGATATTCAAACGTTTGCCATGACATACTGGACATGGGGTTTCAGTTTGATATTTTGATAATTCCACACGCGTTGATTCTGATTCAGATTCGCGCAATCGCCGTTCCAGATTTGGGATAACACCTTCGTATGGTTTTTCATAAACATAACCATTCCAATTGATTTTTATTTCTTCGTCACCCGTGCCATACAAAATAATATCTTTGTCTTGTTGTGACAATGTGTGCCACGGCTTTGAAAGCGGTATTTTATATTTTTTGTGCAATGAATCCATAACGTTTTCATATTGGCTTAACATGCCACCACGCGACCACGGTGCAATCGCCCCACCTAATATAGATTTTGACGGGTCAGGTATCACCAAATCAGGCGAAATATTTAATTGCACACCCAAACCGTCACAGGCACTGCACGCACCCAATGGCGCATTAAAAGAAAACAATCGTGGTTCAATCTTTGGCACAGTGAACCCAGACACCGGACATGCGTATTCTTGGGAATACAACGAATCTTCGTTTGTATCTAAACGTCGTACAATAACCGCCCCAGGAACCAGACGCAGTGACGCTTCGAATGACGAATAAAGACGCGAACGAAACTCATCAGCGTCGTCCCCAGACAAATCTTCGTCTGGCATTGAAACACGATCGATAATAACGAAAATATTGTGTTTTTTGTTTTTATCGAGTGGCGGCACAGACGACAAATCATACAAATCGCCATCAATAATCGCACGTTGATAGCCCTGCTTTACCAAAAACGCTAATTCTTTCTTATATTCGCCCTTACGATCACGCACCATCGGCGCCATTATGAAAAATTTAACACCATGTGGAATTTTCAATGTCCAATCCACCATCTCAGAAATAGTCTGGGATTTAATTGGCAACCCAGTGACTGGTGAATATGGAATACCTATACGCGCCCAAAGCAGACGCAAATAATCATAAATTTCCGTTACTGTCCCAACTGTGGAACGCGGATTTTTAGACGTTGTTTTCTGTTCGATTGAAATTGCAGGGGATAAACCTTCGATTAAATCGACATCTGGCTTTTTTTGCATATCTAAAAATTGACGCGCATACGACGACAGCGATTCAACATACCTGCGCTGGCCTTCGGCATAAATCGTATTAAAAGCCAACGACGATTTCCCAGACCCCGATACCCCCGTCAAAACTACTAATTTGTTTTTTGGCAGGTCTAAATCAATATTTTTAAGATTATTTTCGCGTGCACCGCGAATTTTTATAAATCCATTCATAACGGTTATGATATAGTTAAAAACCCGAAAAATTCAATACAGCCAACCGCAGGAAAAAGCCCATACGATTTTATTCGGCCAACCCAACAGCCTTTAACGCGTCAGGCGCCATTGAAAAACCGGTTTTACGGGTATTTGCAGGCCCAATTTTCTTTACCAATTGACCATCAACCCATACGTCAATCCCACCGGCATTTCCAAACGTTCCCTTTAATTTATCGGACAGTGGCATATAATACACATCCCCCGGCACTAAAACCCGCGAAAAAGTAGTATTGCCGCGCGCATCTTCAATTTTTACCCACGATTCTTTTTCTGCCTGTAAAACAACCCGTGATTCTTTGGCAGATTTTTCATTAAATTTTTCACGCACAGGGAACCGGAAATCAGGCCCAGCGTTTGCCGCCGGCGCGACAGTCACAACTTCTGTTGACGTTGTATCGTTTTGCACAGGAGTCGCCCGTTTTGTCAAAACAACAACACAAATAATGATTGCCAAAACCGCAATAGCAAAACCGATTGCGAACCACAACCAATGCTTTTTCACATATTCAACACATCGTTTGAATAATTTTACAAAATATTCTTTGTTAAATTTCAATTTACGCTTTGGCGTTTCAGGCTTTTTTTCAGGTTCTTTTTCCTCTTTTTCTTCGGAAACAATGCCCAATTCGCGTTTTAATTTTTCGATAACTTCATCCGGATTCAAACCTAATTCCACAGCATAACTGCGCGCGAATCCCAAAATATAAACATCTTCGGGAATAACACGATAATCACCAGATTCCAACGCACTCAAAAATTCTTCACGAATGCAAAGCAATTTTGCAATCGTGGAAATTTCACGTTTTCTGCGCCCTGTGGTTCGTGCATTATATAACATTTTGCCGGCGGTCATTTCTTTGGTTGATACGAAATTTTCTTGTTTTTCATCCATCGTAAAATCCTTTGATAGCAATATGTTATGATAGAATACCGCGATTGTCAACCGCGCGCGAAAAATTCTTTTATAATTTGTTTCAATTCTTTTTCATCAGAAATCTGGTTCACTTTTATACGAAATTGTGCCGAATTTGGCATGCCTGACGAATACCATGCCGCATGTTTACGAAACATCGGGATTGCCGTCTTTGCACCATAATAATCAATCATAAAATCCAGATGCTTTAAAACAATATCGCCAATATCTTTTGGTGCATCACAATTACCACAAATTTGACCAAAAATCCACGGTTTCCCAAGCATTGCGCGACCAATCATCGCACCATTATACCCTAATTTTTCGACACGTTCCAAATCTGAAACACATGACAAATCGCCATTTGCAATTATCGGCAGCGACAAATTTGATATTTCAGGCAATTGCGCCGGCCCAACGTAACCTGCCGCACGTGTGCGCCCATGCAAAGTCACAAACGACGCCCCGGATTCCGCAGCAACATGAACCAAATCCATCCAATCTTGGTGTTTTTCGTCCCATCCCAAACGAGTCTTTATTGACACCGGAATTTTCACGGATTTAACACACGCCTCTATTATCCGACCAGCCAAGGCATGATCTTTCATTAAAAAAGCACCCGCACCGGCACGTGTCGCAACCTTTGGCACCGGACAGCCCATATTTATATCAATCCATTTGGCACCGGCGTCCTGTAAAATCTTGGCCGCCGCCCCCATTAAATCAGGTTCTGCGCCAAAAATTTGAGCCCCGATATTACCTTCGGATTCATATCTGTCAAAATTTCTGATACAATTTTTATGCGCCCCAACCAAAGAATGACACGATATCATTTCGGTCACCATTGATACATCTGGCGCAAACATACGAATAACCTGACGAAAAGGTTTATCTGTGATTCCTGCTAATGGTGCAGTAAAAATTTGATTATTGTTAAACATTTGTGATATAATAGACGCTATGAAGGAAAAAATCAAAAATTTCTTTGTATTTATGAAAAACGCATGGATTGATGGTCCGCGCGGAAAAATCGGCATAATATTAATGATTGTGTCACTATTTTTCTTTGCCAGATTGTTTTATGGCGAAAAAAATATTCAAAGTTTTGTTATGAATGCTTGGCATTTGAACCAAGAAAAGAAAGAATTGGCGATTGCTCAACAAAAGTTAGATAAAATTCAACATCATATTTATCTGTTGCAACACCCAAATTCATCATCTGATTATATCGAAGAATTGGGATTAAAAACTTTGAATCTGGGCGATGCAGAATACAGGGAATTAAAATATTAAATTTAATTCAAATAAATTATCATCCCGTTCAGATAAAACGCGAACATCAACCATATTATATACGGCAAAGTTAACCAAAATGCCGCAGGTGACACTCTGAAAAATGCGCGCGCCATAAAGATAGCCACAATTATCAACGCAAATAAGACAAACATCGCATATTCTGGGGAATGCGCACCAAAAAACACAAACGACCACGATGTATTTAAAATCAAATTAACCGCAAACAAAATATAGGCTGTTATAATATCGCGCGGTTTTGCAAAACCTTGTTGTCGCATAATTAAAAACAACGCGATACCAATCAAGAAATATAGCACGGTCCAAACCGCACTAAACACCCAACCCGCCGGCGTCAACACCGAATGATTAATGTCGCCATACCATGTATTTTTCCCCGACGCAATTGGCGAAATCATGATGCCCAACAACCCAGGGATAAAAGATAAAAATATCGCAAATACAAATTTTAATATTCCCATTTTATGTTTTCCTTTTTCGATTATCTATATACAATATATCATCAAAAACCAAACATACATATTGGAAAGAATTCCCCATTTGTTTTTACATTAAAAATATGATATAATAGGTGACGAAAAACAATCGTTGGCATGCGGTTTTTTTTCACACTTGTCTATAAAAAAATCGCCGTAATGGCGATTTTTTTTAATGTTTGACACCGTATTTGCCGCGATTTATAGGTCGATATGATAACGCTTCGGCGATATCAGATAAAATAATATTGTCATCACCACGCAAATCAGCAATTGTTCGCGCTATCTTTTTCACACGATTATATCCACGCGCAGACATCCCCATCTTTTCCGCTGCAGCATTCAAAAACGTCGTCAATTCATCATTCAATACGACATATTTTTCCATATCTGCCCCGTCCAAAATCGCATTCATGTAACCTTGGCGTGATATTTGTTTTTTACGCGCCGCAACCACACGTTCACGAATTTGCGCGCTGGATTTACAAGGTATTGTTGAATTATTTTTCATTTCCCATGGATTCACCGCATCGACATCAACATGTAAATCAATTCTGTCCAACAACGGGCCAGAAATTTTGTTTTGATATGCCTCTGCACAGCGGGGCGCACGCGAACACGACAAAGCCGCATTTCCCAAATGTCCACACGGACACGGATTCATCGCAGCAATCAACTGAAAATGCGCAGGATACGTTGAATTGCGTTTTGCGCGCGATATAACAATCTTTCCAGATTCCATTGGTTGACGCAAAATTTCAAGTGTTGCCCGATTAAATTCCGGCAATTCATCCAGAAACAACACCCCATTATGTGCCAACGATATTTCCCCAGGTTTTGCATCACTGCCCCCACCGGCCAACGCAACCGGACTGGCGGTGTGATGAACGCTGCGAAACGGGCGATTTGCGATTAATGATTGATTATCTAATTTCCCAGCAATCGAATAAATAATCGAGGTTTCCAATATTTCATTCGGTGTCATTTCTGGCAAAATAGTCGGCAATCGTGACGCCAACATAGTTTTCCCAGACCCCGGCGGCCCCACCATCAACATAGCGTGCCCACCAGCAGCCGCAATTTCTAATGCGCGCTTTGCCGATTCTTGGCCATGAACTTCTGATAAATCGCCAGCCTGCGTCATAGATTCAATTGGTTTTGCAACCGGTGGCAACGGTAAAATTTGTGTTCCATGGAAATGATTTATTAAATCCAAAACGTGATTTGGTGCCAATATATTTGTATGACCGGCCCAGCGTGCCTCTGAACCCTGAACACCAGGGCAAATTATCCCAAGTTTATTATTGTTCGCCCAAACACTGGCCGCCAAAACGCCATTGGTTCGAACAATCGCACCATCAAGACCTATTTCGCCGATGATAACATATTTTGACAATTCAGATTCAGGCAAAACGTCCATCGCACATAAAATCCCGCACAAAATAGGCAAATCGAAATGCGAGCCTGTCTTTTCAATATCTGCGGGTGACAAATTCACAGTCAATTTTTGTGACGGCAAAGACAAATTCAACGCCGCCAGCGCATTTGTTATTCTTTCTGCTGATTCTTTGACCGCCCTATCCGCCAAACCAATAATACGAAAATCAGGTTTTGAAAAACCAGGGGCCAGTTGAATTTGGACATCTATTTTTGTGACATCCATACCATTGAAAATAATCGTATTCAAATTTATCATATGTCACATATTAAAACTTGCACAGTTTGTTTTCAAGTTATAAAATACCAACACAACGAAAAGAACCAAAGGGTGAAATCAGATGCCATTAAAGAAACATAATGCCGCACGCGAATGGTTTGATACTATATTTTACGGCGGTTTAATTGCGATTATTTTCCGTAGTTTATTACTGGAACCATTTAATATCCCATCGGGTTCGATGATACCGTCACTGCATGTTGGCGACCATATATTCGTCCAAAAATGGGTGTACGGATATTCGCGCTATTCTTTCCCGTTTGGTTCTTGGAATTTGTGGAACGGACGATTTTTCACAATGCGCGAACCAGCGGTTGGTGATATAATAGTGTTTCGCAAACCTGATTCTACAATTGATTATGTCAAACGCCTGATTGGTGTCCCAGGGGATAAAATCCAAATGAAAAACGGCCGTTTATACATTAACAATAAAATGATAGAACGCACAAATCCACGTCCGTATATCGTTGCGAATTTACCAAAATCTATACGTAGCGTAGGATATTACAAAGACAACATGTCGATTAAAGGCAACAAGATTTGGATTGATAATGAACCTGCGCCATTTAATTATACAATTGAATATAAATCAGACAGCGTATGCCAATCCAATCCATACGAATGCACTGTTTATCGCGCAACCGAATATACTGAAATCTTACCCAACGGCGTCGAACATTCTATTATCGAAGTCGGCGATACCGCCCCATTAGATAACACTATGGAATATGTGGTTCCTGAAAACCATTTCTTTTTCATGGGTGACAACCGCGACAATAGCGCGGACAGCCGCGTTGAATCTGTATCATATGTCCCGCGCGATAACGTTTTGGGCAACGTATGGTTTATATGGTATTCCCACAATTATTATGCGCCTATGTTAGCCGTGTGGAATTGGGGAAATAAAATGCGTTGGGATAGATTTGGAATGGGGAAAAAGAAATAATGAAATTAAATTACACATTCAAAGACAAAAAATTATTAGAATTGGCATTGACACAAAGTGGTGTTGACGCCAAACACAATAACGAACGTTTAGAATTCATTGGCGATCGCGTGTTGGGGTTGTCTGTGGCCGCCCTGCTTTACGAAATGTACCCGAACGAAGCCGAAGGCGACCTTAGCCGTCGTCACGCGACATTGGTTTCGACAAACACTTTGGCCGATGTGGCGAAACAGATTGGTTTAGAAAAACAATTGCATCACGGACATATGACCGGTGGTAAAATCAATCATATATTGGCCAACGCAATGGAAGCTATCTTGGGTGCAATATTCATTGAATCTGGGTTTGAAGTGGCGCGTTCCATTATCGTTGAAATTTGGACTGATTTGGCAGCGGCTGAAATCACCGCACCAAAAGATGCGAAAACAGCCCTGCAAGAATACGTCCAAAAAATGGATTCCGGCGCATTGCCGATTTACGAATACAACGAACCGACCGGCGCATCACACAACCCAGAATTCAGCGTGACCGTCACCGCACTTGGTAAATCAGCAACCGGAACTGGTTCATCAAAGAAAAACGCCAGTTTGGACGCCGCCGAAAAATTGTTAAAAAGCCTTGCTTTTTAGCCAGCTGCCTATTACAATCGCATAAAAGTAACCAAAGGAAAAAATTATGTTCTCTATATTGTTGACATTACTTGTTATCGTCGCTGTTTTGATGACTTGCCTTATTTTATTACAAAAATCAGAGGGGTCGGGGATGTCTGGGTCATCTGCGGCATCTATGTTCGGCGGTGTTTTAACTGGTTCCGCAGCGGGCAATTTTTTAACCAAAACAACGGCATGGTTGGCGACATTATTCTTTGTTTTGTGCGCCGCATTATCATTAGTTGTTGCAAAAACAAACGTTTCGAATTCGGGACAATCTGAATTACGCCAAGAATTAAATCCGGCGGTCCCCGAAGAAACGACCACGGAACAAAAATCAGAACCGATTGATATGGACACGTTGGTTGACACGGTAAATCAATCGAAAAAATAAGATAAAAAAAATCCCCAATTATTTGGGGATTTTTTATTGGTTTAATTATTTTCTTTTTGATGTTTTCTTTGCACCGGATTTTTTGGCCGGAAACATTTTCTTGTATTCTTGATACAACAAAGCAATACAAACATACACCACCAACGCGGACAACGCCGTCAAAATACCACCGATTAAATTACCCTCTGCGAAATACAGGAATAAAATAAACGCGACAACCAAAACAACGGTATATGCAACGTTTTTCATCAAAACACGACCTAATTTTTCAAAGAAATTCATGGTAATCCCCCTTTTGTTATCTCTGTGATTTTATTATAACATAAACGAAATAAAAAAATAAATAAAAAAAAATGCCGCGATATTTGCGACATTTTTTATTTTGTTTAAGCAACAAATTACATTCCCTCTGATACGAAAGTGATTTATAAAACCACTTGGCCACCAACATAAGAATCTGCTGGTATTGGGCCAAATGACGAACGATGTGTGACGTAAATATTACCACGCACCGAAAACGCACCACAGAAATTTAATTTTTCG
This sequence comes from uncultured Alphaproteobacteria bacterium, assembly GCA_947305255.1. Taxonomy (GTDB): domain Bacteria; phylum Pseudomonadota; class Alphaproteobacteria; order Rs-D84; family Rs-D84; genus Enterousia. The sequence continues at coordinate 1,897 of CAMZDE010000010.1, read as the reverse complement.
ACATTACGAACAAACAAATTTCCTGAAATTTTCGCACCACATGGCAAAGTATATTTGCGCATATTTTGAATGAACAAATTACCGTTAACAACGACACCGTTTCTTAATATAGTCGCACTGGGGTACGTGTCAACAATCACATCACCATATAAATTCTGTTTTGGCAATTCACGCGCCGGCACAGACAAATTAGCATCAACCACAGGCTTTTTCACACCAACAACTTTGATTTTTGGTTTAATTCCGGTATCGGCATCTTGTTTGATTGGCAACGCAGTATTAAATTTGCGTTGAACCACACGGCGGTTGTCAATATTTTTTGCCGCACCATACGAATCGGACGTCACAGTCACATTACCATTACGTGCAATAACGCCACCTGATTTTTTGCAGCAAACAACATTAGAAATCAAAGACGCAAACAAAACGATGATAACGACCAACAAAGTCAAATTTATCATACCGACAATGTTAATGCTCTTTAACCAATTCCAGATTGCACGACATGCGCGAACGAAAGCACGCCAAATCGCTTTGATAACACGCCATGGGAATAAAACAATCTTTTTAACCCACGCCCAAAAGTTTTTCTTGCGGTTTTTACGTGCCGCCACCTTCATTTTTTCAGATTTGTTCATATTAAATCCTTTGCTTTGTTGAACATATTATAGACAACTTTTACGATTTGTCAAATATTTTTATCAAAAAACATAAGGAACAAAACACCAGCCAAAAAGCACTTGCACCCATACCCCAAATTTTGGTATAATACACGGGTCGAAAGGGGTTCTTTCGATGGGGCACAGTAACCCGTAACGAATCGGCGTCTATTTTTGTAAAAAAAGGACGTAAAATCTCCAGCTTATATGGTTGGAGGGTCGCCGAATATATTGAATAAGGCACGCAATTTCCGATTTGGATTGTTACTGACCTCCAACCACCCGAAATTCCTTTTTTCTGGTGGTTTTGTTTTAATAGTCGTCCCCGTTGCCCAAATCGGGCTTTGGGGAACACAAAAACTATGGGAGGAAAAAAACTATGAAAACAAACAAAATAATATCACTGGCAATATTTGCATTGTTGCCAATCGCGGCAAACGCCGAAAACATATCGGGTGCAATGTACACCGCACCAACCGCGGCAGATACAAATCACCCCGCCCCAACAACGCAAGCGGACGCACCATATGGTCGTGCGAACATAGACACAACCGACCAAGAACATATCGCAACCACAGCATATGTTAAGGGCGCATACAATAGCGCAATCGCCGCAGTGAATAAAGTCGATAGCGACAAACAGACGAAGTTAGTGAATACGGGTAATAATCATGATATGGATACAAGGGTAACAGGGGCTGATTCTGAACTTTTGCAATATATTATTCAGAGCGAAAATACAACCTCAGAAAGCATGAATGGACTTATGGCTGGATTATCAGAAGAATTAAATATAGATTATGATGATACAATGATATCAACCGAAGCGGTGATAAAATTAGCAGGACTGCTTGGCGATACACTAACCTACACTACTCAGGAAAAGATAGTTGCCTACATTAATGGTGATGAACAAGAAGTTAACCCATATATTAATCCAACAATTCCAGCAGAGCCATCTGCATTTACGTTAGTCAGTGAGGCAGCTGTCGCAGATGCTATCAATGGTGTGACAACTAACCTTAACACCAATTATGTGACAAACACGGCACTGAATTCTAAACGGGTTGAAATTTATACTACATGGGATGATGATGACACGGCCGAAGTTGCCCTTATCACCGCCCAACAATAAAAAAATTGCAAATACAAAAACCGGCCATTTCGGCCGGTTTTAATTTTGTGGCGCGCCCAGCAGGACTCGAACCTGCAACCCACAGATTAGAAATCTGTTGCTC
>CAMZDE010000009.1 GCA_947305255.1 uncultured Alphaproteobacteria bacterium | reverse complement strand
GATTGGATAACAAAGAATACGATTTGGGCAACCGGCGAATGCACATCGGCGGAAATTGATGAGTTAAATATACTTTGGGCATCGATGCGTGCGATGGAACGCGCGGTGGCGGGGTTGGGGCAAACGCCGGATATGTGTTTAATTGACGGGAATCGCGTGCCGGCGGGGTTGCGGGGCAGGGCGATTATAAAGGGCGATGCGAAATCGCTTTCCATTGCGGCGGCATCCATTATTGCCAAGGAAACGCGTGATAAGATTATGCGGGAATTGGCATTGGAATTTCCAATGTATGGTTGGGAACGTAACGCCGGATACCCGACCGCACAGCATTTGACGGCAATCGAAAAATATGGTATAACAAAGTATCACAGAAAAACATTTGGACCAATAAAAGGAAAGGAAATGAAACTTAGAACAATTGATGGGTTGGATTTGCGCGGGAAATATGTGTTGCTGCGCGATGATTTTAATGTGCAAATTGTTGATGGTAAAATTACAGATACTTTCCGAATTGATTCATCAATGGAAACTATTAAATATCTGACGTCAAATGGTGCGCGCGTTGTGATTTGTTCGCATCTGGGGCGGCCAAAGGGCAGGCCGGTTCCGGAAATGTCCCTGCGGATTGTTGCAGAATATATGAACATCCCTTTTGTTGATGATTGTTTGAACAAAGATTTTATGGTCAATATGAAAAACGGCGATGTGGTGTTGTTGGAAAATTTACGTTTTTATATTGGCGAAGAAGAAAATGATGATGAATTTGCAAAAAAGTTAGCGGCAGGTTTTGATATCTATGTCAATGATGCGTTCGCTGTTTCACATCGCACCGCGGCCAGTGTGGTCGGGGTTACTAAGTTTTTACCGTCGTATGCGGGAATGTTGTTAATGCGGGAAATAGAAAACATTTCGCGCGTTATGGAAAAACCAAAACGACCGCTGGTTTTATTCCTTGGCGGGTCAAAGGTTTCAACCAAAATTGGTGTGTTAAAGCGTTTCGTTGAATTGGCTGATAAAATTGTGATTGGTGGGGCGTTGGGGACGACTTTCAATTTCGCAAACGGATTGCCGGTTGGTGAATCGCTATATGAACCAGATATGGCGGATTTTGCATTACAGATAATGCGTGATGCCGATAAGAATGGATGCGAAATATTTTTACCACTGGATAAAGGTGTCGGCAAAGAATTTGCACCAAACGCAACGCGTGTAAATCGTGATGCGACACAAATCAAAGATGATGATGTCATAATTGATGATGGTGAAAAAACAGCGCAACGTAATGTTGATTTATTGGCAGATGCCAAAACTGTGATTTGGAATGGAACATTTGGTATGGCGGAATGGGGTGATAGATGGGGTAAGGCTTCATTCGCGTTGGCACGTGCGCTGGCACATTTTACCAAAGAAAAAAAATTAGAATCTATTATCGGCGGCGGTGATACTGTGGCGGCATTGGACGCGTGTGGTGTGCATGATGATATGACATATGTTTCAACCGGCGGCGGCGCATTCCTTGAATTTATCGAAGGCAGAGAATTACCAGGGATAAAGGCATTGATGAAATAAAAAACAAAAAAAGGGGGCAATCGATGAAATATAGTAATAAAACAGGAATTTTCACAACTGACCAATTCAGTATTTCTGAAACGATAACTGAAACAGAAGACGTTATTTTGATTGCTAAAGATATAATTAAAAACATAGATAATGTATCGGACGATGTAAAAAAAGAATTGAATTTATCAATAAAAAATTTAGACCAAGCGTCAAATTATCTGAAACACATTAAGCGCAAAACAGACGTTGCTTTGAAATTCGTCCCAAAGGATGTCCAAGATAAAGAGTGTTTGTAAAAATAAAAAAATTTGACTTTTGGGGTTGGATTGCTAGAATATAAGTGTGTAAAAACAAAAGGATAAAAACCGATGCGTATGTAATATTGTAATTTTTATAAATAGATTGGACACTTTTGTGTCTGTGGTCAATTGCAATATTAAAAGGTTTTTATCATGGCAGTAATTTCTTTATCAAATGTATCTTTTTCATATGATTCGTGTGACACTATCTTTGATAGTGTGTCGGTGGCGTTTAATGATTCTGACAAAGTTGCCATTGTTGGCGATAATGGTTCGGGAAAGACAACATTGTTAAAATTGTTGGCAGGTTATGTTATTCCCGATAGTGGCAAAGTTATCAGTGGCGCGACCGTGTATATGTTGAATCAAATAAATGCGCTGGATTCTAAAAGTGGCGGCGAACAGCAAAGTGCTGAATTGGCGCATGCGTTTAACAGCGGTGCAGGGATTTTATTGTTGGATGAACCGACAAATAATTTAGATGCGGTTGCCAAACAAAAATTTTTCAATGATTTGTTTGTCTATCCATATGGTGCAGTAATTGTTTCGCATGACCGCGAATTATTGCAAAAAATGGACAAGATTATTGAAATCGAGGACGGGAAAATCAAGGTCTATGGCGGTAGCTATGATTTTTATGTCGCCCAGAAACAGGCTGAACAAGAAGCCGTTTACACAAAATACGTGAATACAAAGAAAGAAATTGCGCGATTGAATAATACGATCAATATCGCGCAAAACACCCGCCAACATCATGAAGCAAAACAGACAAAAGAAATTGCAAATGCACGTCGCAGTAGATTAGAAGCGAACGCATTAAAAGGAAAAAGTCAAGAAACTGAAGCAAAAAAACGCAATATCATACAAAAAAAACTAAATCAACAAATTGATTTACAGCAATCTTTGTCTGCACAGATGGTGGATGATAAAATAAAAATACCTGTGCCGAATAAACCGTTTTATAGCAAAGAATTGATTCAGATTTCAGACTTGAAATTTGGCTATGGTGCAGGGCTGATTTTTGATACTTTTGATTTTGTTATGTATGGTGGGGAACGGGTTCGTATTATTGGGCGAAATGGTTCTGGTAAATCAACTTTGTTAAAAATAATTTGCGGTGATTTGAAACCACAATCTGGCACAGTAAAAACTTTTGGTAAAATCGCATATTTGAACCAAGATTTATCAATTCTGGATAAAAATAAAAGCATTGTAGAAAACATAATGGATATTGCGGGTGTGTTGAAACACGATGCACATGTGGTTGCTGCAAATTTTGGATTCCGTGGCGACGCATCAAATAAGAAAGCAGGCGTATTATCGGGTGGCGAATTATTAAAGGCGACATTGGCTGCTGTTTTAGGGAGCATGATTCAGCCAGATTTATTGATTTTGGATGAACCAACAAATAATCTGGAAATCAAGAGTATCGCTATTTTAGAAGACGCTTTGAACCAATACCGCGGCGCAATATTGCTGGTTTCGCACGATGAAATCTTTGCTAAGAATATCAAGGTTGATAAACACATAGAGATAAAATAATAAACATTTTTGTTCGCCGCCTTGCAAAATTGGAAAATTTGCCTATTTTTATACTATAAAATGGCGAATCGGGTTATTTTATGCTATAATTAAGTATCAAAAAAGGATTTTTATATGTCATTAGTACCTATTGTTATCGAAGAATCTCCAAAAGGTGAACGTTCGTTTGATATTTATTCGCGCCTTTTGCGGGACAGAATTGTTATGGTGTCTGGGCCAATTGAAACCAATATGGCAAACACTATTGTGGCACAATTGTTGTTTTTGGAATCTGAAAATCCAAACGCAGACATTTCTTTGTACATAAACTCACCGGGGGGCGATGTCAGTGCCGGTTGGGCTATTATGGACACTATGCAATATATTAAACCGAATGTTTCGACAATTGGTATGGGTTTGGTGGCGTCTATGGCGTCGGTGTTGCTGGCCGCGGGTGAAAAGGGTAAACGTTTTGTTTTGCCAAATACTCAGGTTATGATTCATCAGCCGTCATCTGGAACCGAAGGCAAAGTCACCGATATGGAAATTTATCTGAAAGAAGTGCAATATACCAAGAAAGCCTTAATCAAACAGATGATGGAATTCACGGGACGCAAAGAGAAAGAAGTCTTTGACGCGATGGAACGTGATAATTGGATGCAGGCTGATGAAGCCAAAAAATTTGGCTTGATTGATGGCGTTTTGAATCGTAAATAATTTTTTTAAGGTTTATTAAGATGAGCGACGAAAAAAAACAAGATACACCAGAAAATTCTCAGCAGTTTTGCAGTTTCTGTGGCAAATCTGTGTATGAAGTGAAAAAATTAGTCAGTGGTCGTAATGTATGCATTTGCGATGAATGTATAAATTTATGTAATGACATTATGGCAGATGACAAGAAAAACCAAATCAGTCATGATGCATCTTCGTTGCCGACTCCGTCACAAATTTATAAGTTTTTGAATGATTATGTTATTGGTCAAGATGCCGCAAAACGAACATTGTCGGTGGCGGTCTATAATCATTACAAAAGAAATACAGCGTCTGTGGCGTCAAATGTCGAAATTCAAAAATCTAATATTTTGATGATTGGGCCCACAGGAACAGGAAAAACTTTGTTCGCGCAAACATTGGCACGCGTTTTAGATGTTCCTTTTGCGATTGCCGATGCGACCACGTTAACCGAAGCGGGCTATGTTGGTGACGACGTAGAATCTGTGTTGACGCGTTTATTACAAAATGCGAATTTTGATGTGGAACGTGCGCAAAAGGGTATTATTTACATTGATGAAATTGACAAGATTTCCAGAAAATCTGAAAACCCGTCGTTGACACGTGATGTATCCGGCGAAGGTGTACAGCAAGCGTTATTAAAATTAATCGAAGGCACGATTGCAAATGTTCCGGCGGGCGGTGGTGGACGCAAACACCCTGGGGAAACCACTGTGCAATTAGATACCAGCAAGATTTTATTCATCTGTGGCGGTGCGTTTGATGGTTTGAACAAAATTATTGGTTCGCGGACTTCGGCGCGCGCGGGAATTGGTTTTGGTGCGGTCGTTTCAGATAAAAAAGAACGCGAAGATCGTGATAATTTGCCAGATGTCCAATCGTCTGATTTAGTGAAATTTGGAATTATTCCTGAATTGATTGGTCGTTTGCCTATCGTGACAACTTTGGAACCGTTGGATGAAAAAGCGTTGGTGAAAATTTTGACAGAACCAAAAAATGCAATTGTGAAACAATATGCGGCGATGCTGGAAATGGACGGTATAAAATTAAACATTACCAAAGACGGTTTGAACGCTATTGCGAAAATGGCGGTCGAACGTAAAACAGGCGCGCGCGGATTGCGTTCTATTTTGGAAAAGATTTTATTGCAGCCTATGTTTGATGCTCCTGATAAAACAGATTTGCAAGAAATTGTCATTGATGCCGATGTGGTGAATGGCAAAAAAGAACCGGTTGAAATTTTTGCAGAAACCAAGAAAAAGGCGGCATAAAATAAAAAAACTATATAAAAAAATCACCCGATTTATTCGGGTGCTTTTTTTATTTGCAATATCCCCAAAGTTTATTTGTTCCGGTCAATGTATAAAACGTTTGGAATAATGTGTCGCCGGTTACATCGTGATAGCCATCTGAATCATCGTCAACCCATGGTATGTCAACCCATGTGTGGTTGTATACTTCTTCGCATTCATAGGCTAATTCTGAAATCAATTGTGTTTTGACATCGCGCATGACTGTATCAACGTCGGCCAAAATTGATTCTGGTAAAACATACGAATTATTTGATGGGCGTGTGCAATTTTGAATTGCGTACCGAACCAGTTGTTGATATAAACTGCCGATATAATCCAATCCACATGATTCATACAATGTTTGGTCGACGTTTTGTGGCGCATTGGTTCCACCGGTGCATATGTATCCAGCAGGGCATATATGGCATTGGGTCGCGGCGGTTTGAGAATATCCTGTTTCATTATTGGTATTGCCGTCGTATAGATAGTAATTAAATTTGCAACTGGTATAGCGTTTGTTTGCAGATTCACATGTGTAATATACGTCGGGCGATACCGGTTCATTAGGCAATATTGCAGATCTGGAAAATGGATTTATAAGTGTCGAATTACATAACGCGGTGTTTGCATACATTGCTTCGCCTGGGGCATATACGCGGCAACCATATGGATATTTATGTCCAGAATCATCCGACGACACAGCGCATATATTTTGTGCAAAAGTTCTTAACAATTCAGGACATGTTTGTGCGATTGTTTCGTTGGTTATTTCACGCATAGTATTGACAAGGACGGATAATCCTTCGGGGCCGCCACCATAGAGGTTGCTGCATGTGGTTAATTTATCAGCGCACAAATCTTCGGATAATTCCAAAGTGTGTCCTAACGAAATCAGTGAAGAATTATCTGAAAATTTTAACAATGAATCAGATTTATTCAGATAACATTCGTTGACCACCGCCAAACACTCTGATTTTACATCTTGGACACGTTGTAATTGTTGCTGGTAAATTTCTACAATCGATTGGCGTAAAAATTCGTCCCAGACTGTATCTGCATCGTCAGTGCATAAATTCAAAGACTGTTCTGCAAATATACGTTTTTTGTTAAGCATATTTACAAATTTCACATTTGATTTATTTTTTAACACGTCGTCTGACAAAGATAATTGATTTTCAAGTTGATAAAAATCAGACGAATAAATCGGTTTGCCGGTAGATAAATCCAGATATTTTCCAGAAAAATCTAGACAGTGTACATAGTTTTCACCACACGCAGTGTCTGATGTGATATCTTGTCTGACGCGGGCGATGCAATCATTCACAGATAAACTATTGTGCGCGTCATAATTTTCCAATCTGGCATCTTGCATTTGATGTCTGGTTGCGCGTATCGCAGCATTTGCCGCCGTCATACGATTGTCAATGCTGGCCGTTAAAACAGAACAGTCATTTTCAATATACATTCCATATGTTGCGGTTACCATTTCTAAATCTGACGCAGTACAATTTCCGGAAATAAATTCAGAACATTGTGAATGAACCGCATTGTATAACGCTTCGCCGGAAAGGTTTGCAATATCAGAGCCGCCTATGAAATCTGTTGTCGTCCAAATGTTTTTTATGTCGCCCGCGATATCCAATGTTCCCTGGGTAGATAAAGCTTTTTTCTTGGTTTGTTTTAATATGTCAGAGATGTTATCCAATGTTTTCGCGGCAAGAGATGTATCGATGATTTTTGTTGCTGTTTCACCGTCAGATGCCGATAACATAGATTTTACTTCGTCTGATGTTTTTGAGATTACGTCGATATTCAGATTTTGGAAATCTTGTAAATTTTCGGCCGTTTGTGAAAGCAATTTTTCTTGCTTTTGAATTTCTGGTAATCGTGATGAACAGATGCATCTGCGATATGTATCGTTTTGATTGGCACAAAATTGATCCATGCATGCAAAGTAAGAATCGCGACACGTATTATAATCATTACCAAAACGTGTCGTTGTCGTATCGGTTAATGTTGCCGCGCGCGATATCCGTCGGGATACACCATTGTTTTTTTGAACGGTTTTACGTGTGTTTGTGATTGGACGCGCGGAAACAGTTTTGTTTATTGCGGTTCGTGACACTGTCCTTTTTTCGGGTGTGTCAGTTTGTGTTGATTTTATTGCGCGATTGGTTGTTGAACGAGATACAGTCGAATTTTTTGTGGCACTGGGTTGACGTGTTGATACGGTTGGTGTGTCTTTTTTATATGTCGAATTTTGTACACGGCCCGCTGCACAAGCAAAACCTGTGCATAAAAATATGCATAATAAAAAGAAATAAAACTTTCTCATTCCCTTCTTTGACTACTTATTAATAATAATATCAAAAATAGGGTATTGATGGCAAGGCTATTTTATCAGAAAATAAAAAAATCCATTTTGGATAATGGATTCTTTATGTTTTAATTTTCAGACGTTGTATGGGTTCGTTCGACAAATGTGATGCGACCCTTGTCCAAATCATATGGCGTCATTTCAACGTGAACTTTTTCGCCGGTGTTGACCCAGATGCGCGCCTTACGCATTTTGCCGCACATGGTTGCCAATATCATATGACCGTTATCAAGACGTACGCGAAACATCGTGTTCGGCAATCTTTCTTCGACCACCCCAGAAAAAACAATTACATCATCTTTTGCCATGTTATAAAAACCCTTAAAATTCTTTTTAATTCGTTTTATGATATTAATCAAAATTTCAAAAAGCAAGAATTTTTTATTCGCTTGCAAAGCATGTGCCTTTTTGATAAAATATTTCAAGAGTGTAGGGGTATTAAAATGAAGAAATTTTATGCTTTTTTATCTGGGTTCGTACTTTTTGTGACGGCGTCTGGGGCGTTGGCTGCGGGGGAAGATGTGGCACGCGTCGGTGTTTCGCGTTCAAATAAGTCGGGGGCCAGAATGCCTGCTGCGCTGGCTATTCCGTCGACCGGGTCGTTAATTAATACTCCGAATATTTCTGGTGGTAATGGTGGTAATGTTTCTGGTGATGTTACGATTGTATCTGGGGTGGTGGACGATTCGTTGATTGATGATGAAGATGATGCGTCCAGTGATTGTCGTGATGCATATCGTGAATGTATGGATAATTTCTGTCTTTTGGACGAAAGTCAGGGTGAACGTTGCGCATGTTCTGACAATATAGAGAAAGCAAAAAGCAAAATTCAGGCGGTTTTAGATATTCAAGCCGAAGCAGACAAATTGTTTAACGAAGGTGTTGAACGTGAAAAATTAGGTGCCAAGGCGAATTTGGTATTCACTGAAAATTCTGGGAATAGTCGTGTGTCGGGTGTCAATTTTATGGCTTGGTTGGCGGGTGACGACGAAGATGATGATGTTGGTGAAGATGTTGTTATGGGGTCTGATTTATACAATATGGCGAAAAAATATTGTAAGTCTGAATTAAAGGCATGTGGTTCAAAATCAGAAATGGAATCTATGTTGTACCAACGTATGATTGCCCAAGATTGCAAGAATTATGATGCGTATTTGAAAGATCAAAAATCAAATGCAGAATCAAATAAACGAATCGCTGAATCTGCTGTGCGCAAGGCGAGACTTGAAATGCTGGATACGACAAACAAATATAATCGTGGTGAATGTTTGTTGGCGTATCGTGCGTGTATTGCCGACAAAGGTGGTTGTGGTGCGCAATTTGAAAACTGTTTAGATGCCAGATTGTTGGAACGTCGTTCTAATGCGTGCGACAATATTTTGGATCAATGTATGGCTGTGCGTGATTATGTGAAAAAAGATTGGGCCGAAGAATCTAAAAGCGTATTAGAAGAGGCAGCAAAATATGCAGATACTCATTATCGTGGGACATGTTTGGCCCAGATTCAATTTTGCTTAGAAGACAGTTGTGCAACATCTACGAATGCAGAATGTTTGTCTGATGTCAAAGTTGCGGCTGGTATTTGTCCAATTATCACAGAATGTAATGAAAAAATCCCAGGCTTGCAGTCGGTTGTGAATGATAAGTTGGGTTATTTACAAACCAAATTCTGTGAAAATGATATTGATAAATGTTTGCAAGACAAATGCGGTCTTGATTTTACCAAACCGGAATGTGTTGGCAAAAAACCGTATGAAATTGCGGCACTTTGTCCACAAGACATGTTCCCGTCGTGCAAGACAGCGAAACAGTATGATATAATTGTTCAATCTGCGATATTGCAAATGGACTATCAGATTACGCAGGGGTGTATAAATTATTTCAGTGATCAATTGTCAAAGGTTTGCGGAACAGATATGGCGTGTTTACCAATTGTTGCATCGGTTGATTCGTTGACTGAATTGCCGTCGGATTCTGCGGGGTTGCGTGAATTACGTAATGGTGTTATCGCAGATGCGGATGCGTCGGTTGATGAATTCTTTAAACAATTTGAACAAGATACGACAGTGGCCGCGTGTTCAGACAGCCAAAGCGATTCGAAAAAGCGTGTCAAAGGCAGAAATTCATTGGGTATGAATGTGTTTAATTCTGCAAAGATATTGGCAAAAATGTCTGCTGAAAATCGTAATTTACGCGAATTGAATTCTAAGATTGCGGAATTAACGCGCAAAGAAGATTTAGAAACTGCGCGTAATACGTGTTTGGAAACGTATCGTGTTGAACAACCGAAAGATTCTAAGAGTAATTATTCTTATATTCGTTCGGTGTCGTTTGAACCAGATTTGCGTAATTGTCATGTTTGCCGTATGCAACAGGTTTGCGAAGAAGGCGGCGAAGACAAAGCAACGTCTGCGTTAAAGGCTGCGGCCGGTGGATTGTCTGCGGGCGCATCAACGGGAACGATGATTAATGCTGGATGGGGAACGGCCATTGGGGGCGTTGTTGGTGCGGTTGGTGCAGGTATTTTGGGTTACCAATCCGGCGGTAAAAAAGAATTTTGTCAGGAAATTGAATCCTGCGAAGACATAAATATGTAGTATAAAAAAGAGAAGGAAAGAAACCATGAAAAAGATGTTAAATTTTGGTTTTGTTGTCGCGATTTTATCGCTGTTTGTTGGGGTTGCTGATTCGTTTGCGGCAAAGAAACAATCTGCGATAAACATTGGAACCAAGGTTCGTAGCCGTATCGAAGCGACCGGTGTTTATGACGAAGAATGTTATGAAGCATATTATGGATGTATGGATCAATTCTGTATTGTCGATAATGAAATTGGTGGTTCGTGTAATTGCAGTGATGAAGTGAAAAAATATGAATCTGCATTGGACGAAATCAAAAAGATGTTGGCCGAAGCGGAACGTATCGGTACAGAAGAAGTTGAAAAAGTTCAGGCCGGTGCAAACGCAGATATTATTTTCCAAGGTACGCGTCAATATGATGAAAAAGGTAATGTTATCGCAACCAAAGCGACAAAAGACAAAACCGAAATCAGAAAATCTATGTGGTCAACGTCATCTCTTTATGATGTCGATGACGACGAAGATATGGGTGAAGATACTGTATTCGGAAAAACAGGTAATGAATTGTATAGTGCCGCAAACGATATCTGCAAAGCCCAGATGGACGCTTCTTGTGACAAAGATATGAAAGTTTTGACACAAATGTATTCGCGTCAGATTGCGTCGGATTGCAAAGGTTTGGCGAACAGTATCGAACAAAAGAAAGGCGAAGCCAAAGTTGCATTGAATGAAGCAAATCGTGCGGTTCGTACGGCGTTGAAAGAAAGTTTGGAAGCGTCGAACAAATATGATCGTGGGACATGTATGGTTGAATATAAAAAATGTATGCACAGCGAAGATGCGTGCGGTTCTGATTGGTCAAATTGCGTGTTCACGGTTGCGTCTGAAAATATGCAAAATAATGAAGCAAAAAGCACCAAGGGAACCAAGGTTGAAACAGTTAATACGTACAGCATAACCCCATCGACGATGGAAATCTTAGAATCTAAACGCTTCATTTGTGAAAAGGTCCTTGATAGCTGTGTCGCGGTACGCGATTTCGTTTGGGATGATTTCTTACGCGAAGCCGCCCCAACTATTCATCTTGCTGAATTAAATATTGAATCTCAGAAACGTCAATCGTGTTTGGGCGATATTTCTGACTGTATACAAAAAGCGTGTAAGGAAGATATTGCGGGCAAAGGCACCGCGACTATGGATGCTTGTTTGGCCAGACCAGATATGGCGCGGTCTTTCTGTAAGGTCCAAATTGACCCTTGCGAACGTATGGAACCACAAATTTGGGATTATGTTAAATCTAAACTCGCTGCTCTTCGTGTCGATGCCTGTACTAATGAGGTTAAAGAGTGCTTGATGTCCGAAGATCGTTGTGGAAAGAACTTTGAGAATTGTATAGGTATGGATTATAATTACATACATGATATTTGCCCAATTGATAAATTGGTTGTTTGTAAACAGGCGAATCCTGGTTTCAAAATGTCTGATTTGGATGATATGTTGATGGGATTGTATCTAAATATTGATAACAAAGAATTAGAAAATTGCCAGAATCTGGCAGAAAGCAAAATCTTAGAATTGTGTGGTTCAACAACAGATTGTAATTCTTTTGCATCTGATGAATTCTTGGGAACAGGTTCAGTTAAATCACAAAAAGATGGAACAACATATCGCGTAACAGGTATGATTTCATTTGGTTCTATCAAAATTGGTGATGCGTCCGGCAGCGTTAAAGATAATGGCAAATTCCTGAAACCTGGTGAAATCGGTGTTCAAGATTACATCAAGACTGTTAAAGAAAAGAACAGGGATGTAAAAAACTCAGAAGCTATCATTTCTTCAATTGAAGACGAATTGAATAATATTGCTGGAACAATTAACAGAACAATATCTTTGATAGAATCTGACCAACAAATACAATATTGTATCAATGGTCGTGATTTGTCCCAAATTAATAGCAAAGGTGGCAAAGATAATACAACGGTTGCACGTTTTCCAAATTTGATAAATCAATATCGTGTAATGATTGGTATGGCTGCTTTGCGTAGGGCACAAGATAACTATAATAAAAAAGTTAATGAAGCCATATCTGAAGCGACAAAAGATGCGTCTGCTGATATTGCACAATATATGTGTCAAAAGATTGCTGATGCAAGAACAAACCAAAGTTCAGGTAATGAAATTATTGAACAGACACCTTTGACTGCGCCATATTCAATCTCTTATGATGTTGGTGCCGGCTTGACAGCAGAATATTTGGCAAAAGGTGGAGCTGGGACTTCAAACACAGAAATGGGGAAATTCAAAAACAGTGGTTATTTAGGTGGTTCAAGTGCAAGTTTAGGTGGGGTTATGAAAGATGTGACATCTACATTTGATCGTGAATCGAGAACTTGCCATGTGTGCACAATTATTACAACACAATCGTGCAAGACAACAGGAAGTTCGTCTTGGTTCCACAACAACAGAAATCAATCTTGTACAACAAATACAGGCGAACCTTTCTGTGAAGATATTCAAATGTAAATAAAAAAACCGCCCGAATGGGCGGTTTTTTGTTGGTGTTGATTGTCCTTTCGTTCCTAGATATTTTTCTTGATTTGTTTGGTATAATTCTATCGTGGAATGCGAATTGGAAGACAAAGACGAAAGGAGAAAATCAAATGAAAAAAATATCTGTGTTAACTTTGTTGGCATTGGTGCCTGTTTGCGGTGCAATCGCAGGCCCAGGAATGAAAAATCATAATATGAACCAAAATATGAACAGTAATAAAAACATGATGATGAAAAATCAGCCGACATATTGGTCTGTGACCGAAGTAATGACGTTGCCGGATAATACGCCTGTGACTATGCGTGGTCGTATTACGCAAAATATGGGTGACAGCATTTATGTGTTCGAAGATTCGTCTGGTAATATTATGATGGAAATCGACGAAGAAGATTGGAACGGCAATACTGTACGTGTGAATGATATTGTCACAGTTTATGGCACCGTTGACAAAGGTGACAACTATATCGAAATAGATGTGAATTCTATTGAAAAATAAAAAGTGCCCGTTTGGGCATTTTTTATTTTCTTTGTCCTTTTTTTGATTGTGTTTTTGTGGTATAATATCTTTAACTATGAAAACAAAAGTCTCTTTTTTAGCGTTTTTATTTGCGTGTTTTTCCGCGCCTGCGTTTGCGGGGTGGGAATATAAAGGTTATTATGTAAATGACGGATATTATCATGATGACGGTTCACGCTTTACAGTTGGTTTCCATGGCGGTTTTGCGATGTCACACGCAAAATTAAAAAATGAAATGGGCAGTTTATATACTGATTATTATGTCAATAATAATACAGGTGCAATTGTATCGACGTTATCGTTTATGAATGCTTTTGGTGAAGAACCATGGCCAGAAGGTTCTGATGCGTATAATTATTCATATGTTGGATATGGAGATTTGGCGACTTTGCCGGTCAAAGAAGATTTTAAGAAAAATACTTTTACGGCGGGGGCCAGTATTGGTTTTACGTTGCCTGATAATCCACAGTGGCGTTTAGAGGCGGCATATGATTATATTGCAGAAACGAATTATAATAAAACACCGTTTATTGAAGGTGATATGAATGTCACAGGTGGCGATTTGGGTGATACTGTCGTTCATGTGTTCAGTACGGGGGTAAAATCTACTATCAGTACGGATGTTGTATCTGCGATGGCGTATTACGATTTCTTTGATGGCAAATATAAAAAATTGCATGAATTTATTCCGTATATTGGATTGGGAATGGGGTACGCTATTTCCAAGACGACATTACATATATCTGATATTTATGGCGATTTGTCGTTGGATGAAGATTTGCGTAATTATGGAACGCCCAGTGCATCTGGTGTATTGCAATTTGATAATCCAACCGACAAAGAAAAATATCCTTCGTCAACAAATATGGCTTTGTTAGGGGCATTGGGTTTTTCGTATGGAATCGCAGAATCTACGTTTGTTGATGCCAGCGTTCGTTTGATGTACATTCCGAAAATAACGTGGGATATTGTGAATTCATCGGGTTCGCAATATCGTGAATGGTTCAGTGCTGAAAATATGCTCTATACCAATTTCATAGTTGGTTTGCGATTTGAATTTTAATCGAATATTTAATTTGATTTTTACGGTTCTTTGAAAAGACGCGCGGGGTCAACTGAATTTTTTCCGCGGCGCACTTCCAAATACATTTCAGGGCGATTTGAATCCATACGGCCGATTGGTTCGCCAGCCAAAATTTCTTGGCCAACCAAGGCATCAATGGAACCCATATTTGTCATAACTGTATTGTATCCATTTTTGTGTGACATAATGATTACTTTGCCGAAACCGCGGAAATAGTCAGCAAATTTTACAACGCCGTCGGCCGGTGCCATAACCAAAGCGTCGCCACGAGTGTGTATGCGCCAACCGTCTGATTTTAATCCCAATGCGGTTTTTTCACCATATCGTACGACCAATCGGCCGCGCACAGGTGTATTTAATTTGCGCTTTGAAAATTTAGTATCGGCCGACATTTCTGATGACCCGACGCCCGCAGACAATTCAGAAATATTTTTCGCGCGTGCAGATAAATCTTTTAATTTTTTTTGAAGAGCGATTTGTTGATTTTTTAATTTTTCGTTTTGTGCAGAACGCGTTTTTAATAATTTATCAAGCGTGTTTTTTTCATCGCTATATCGTTTCGCGCTGCGGTCTAATTTTTCTTTCTCAATCGCGCGTTGTTCGCGGATTTTATCTAATTCTTGGATTTTATTGGTTGCGTCCATAATTTGATTGTCAAATTGTTCGGCCGCAGACGACAATAATATAGATGTCAAAACATAATCGTGCATGTTTTCCGAATCAAAATCAGGATTTGACGCGATAAATAACATTCCCCCCAAAGAATCAGAAATCCCGTCATAACTTTGTGATAATTCTTTGCTGATTTTATCGCGTTGTGCATCCAATTCTGCGATTCGTTGTGCCAAGATATTGCGCTGTTCTTCCAGTGTGCTGAATTGGCTGGCCGCTTTGACTAATTTCTTTTTAGTTTGTTCAACGTCTTTGGTGGATGTTTCCAATTGAATAGTGATTTGTTTGTTTTGCTGTTCTGTTTGTTTTATTTGATTTTGTATTTTATCTAATTCACTGGTTGCCAAAGACGGTGTGCAAAACGCACAAAATATGCCGACAACAAAGACTGTTTTTATGTTATACATCAAATGTATTCTATCAAAAGCCCATGAAATTGTAAATCAATGAATAATAAAAAATACTATTGCGTGGGGGGCTTTTTTTTATTATGCTTTGCCCGTTAAACAAAGGATTTTATTATGTTGAAAAAATTTATCGTGTTTTTAGTTTTAATGATGCCAATGTTTGCAGATGCGGCAAAAGATAAAAAGAAAGAAGAACCTATCGTTCATATGACCGATGAAGAAATTTATTCTGAATTAAAAAAATTGGCATTGGTGTTTGAAACAGCGCGCGATAAATTTGTCGAAGAAGCCGACGAACGCAAAATGTTAGAAGGTGCGATGAATGGAATGTTAATGGCGTTGGATCCGCATTCTTCGTATTTATCAAAGGAAGATTTCAAAGAATTTAGTGATAAAACACATGGTGAATTTGGTGGATTGGGTATCCAGATAACCAGTGACAAGGGTGCAATACGTGTTATTTCACCGATTGACGATACTCCGGCGGCCAAGGCGGGTATTGAAGCGGGCGATTACATTACGCACATTGATGGCGAACAGGTGTTTGATTTGTCTTTGAATCAGGCGGTCAAAAAAATGAAAGGCAAACCAGGGACCAAGGTTAAATTGACTGTCGTTCATTCGGGCGAAGAACCAAAAGAAATGACGCTGAAACGTGATATTATTAAAGTGAAGTCTATTAAGTTTTCTGAGAAAGAAGATGCGGCGGCGGCCGACGACGATAAACTGCCAAAAATTGGCTATATCCGTATTTCTGATTTCGGCGCAACAACAACCAAAGAATTGAAAGACGCAATCAAAGATTTAGAAAAGAAAAAAGTTGCAGGCTATGTTTTGGATTTGCGCAATAATCCTGGGGGGTATTTGACGGCGGCGGTTGATGTGTCTGATGCGTTCTTAGATGGTGGCGAAGTTGTTTCGACACGTGGCAAAGACAAAGCGGATATTGAAAGAATGTTTGCAAAATCTGGGGATTTGACGAATGGCAAACCGATTGTTGTTTTGATAAATCATGGGTCGGCGTCGGCTTCTGAAATTGTTGCAGGGGCATTACAAGATAATGGACGCGCGATAATTATGGGGTCTCAAAGTTTTGGCAAAGGAAGTGTGCAACAGCAAAAACCATTGGGTGACGGTTCGGCGATTCATATAACTATCGCGCGTTATTACACCCCAAGTGGTAAATCAATTCAAAATGAAGGTATTACCCCAGACGTTGAAGTTTTACAGAGCAAAGTTGAAGTTTTGGAAAAGAAAGAAGGTTTGTTTTCCGAAGCTACGTTCAATAATTCTTTGAAAAACGATTCGGCAAAAAAGAAGGATTCTTCGAAAAAGAAAGATTCTAAGAAATCAGATAAATCTGATGACGAAGACGAAGATTATTTAAGTTTAACTGATGAAGAAAAAGATGCACGCGATTATCAATTGCAACGCGCGATGGACATGGTTCGTGCAATGTCAAAAATGGGCAAAAAGAATTTGGAAAAAACAGATGAAAAAGATTCAGGCTCTGATTCCAAAAAAGAAGTAAAGAAAGATGATAAAAAAGAAGTGAAAAAAGATTCTGAAAAAAAGTCTGAGAAAAAATCAGAAACAAAAAAAGATGATAAAAAATCTGAATCCAAAAAAGACGATAAAAAATCAGATGCGCAAAAGAAAGAAGGCAAAAAGTAAAAATGTCAAAATTGATTGTTGATGGAAACTGGGCGGCGGCAGATGTCGCATATCGGTGTGTTGATTGTGCGGCAATTTATCCTATTACCCCCAGCAGCACAATGGGTGAATTATCAGATGAATGGGCGTTCCAACATAAAAAAAATATTTGGGGCGTAATACCGCAGATTATCGAAATGCAATCCGAAGCAGGTGCGGCGGGTGCGTTGCATGGTGCACTGCAAATGGGTGCGCTGGCGACGACGTTCACTGCATCCCAAGGTTTGTTATTGATGATTCCGAATATGTATAAAATCGCAGGTGAACAGACGCCGTTCGTTATGCATGTTGCGGCACGTGCATTGGCAACACATGCGTTGTCTATATTCGGTGACCATAGCGATGTTATGGCGGTTCGTAATACGGGGTTTGCATTATTGTCATCTCATAATGTCCAAGGCGCACATGATATGGCGGCGATTGCGCATGCGGCTACATTGAAAGCACGTGTGCCTTTTTTGCATTTCTTTGATGGTTTCCGCACCAGTCATGAAGAATCTGCTCTAGAGCGAATTGATGATGATGTATTGCGTGCGATGTTGCCAGATGACATAGTTGCACAAAATCGTGCGCGGGGTATGAATCCTGATAATCCGACAATACGTGGGACTGCGCAAAATCCAGATGTTTATTTCCAAGGACGCGAAGCAGCCAACGCGCTTTATGATATGTTGCCAGATATTGTCCAAGATGAGATGGATAAATTCGCGCGATTAACAGGACGTCAATATGGCGTGGTTGATTATATTGGTGATAAAAATGCAAAATATGTAATTGTTGCGATGGGATCTGCCACTGAAACAATCGCGGAAACTTTGGATTACCTGCCGGCGGGTATCGGTTTAATTCGTGTGCATTTGTTTAATCCTTTTCCGGTTGCTGCATTTTTAAAAGCGTTGCCAAAATCAGTTGAACAAATCGCAGTCTTGGACAGAACGAAAGAGGCGGGCAGTATTGGTGAACCGCTTTATCAAAATGTTCGTAATATTGTTGATTCGCGCGTTGCGGTATTTGGTGGACGTTATGGTTTGGGTTCCAAAGAATTTAAGCCACGCGATGTAAAAGCTATTGTTGAATATATGATGCGCGATAGTTTGCATCATAATTTTACAGTTGGTATTGATGATGATTTAACAAATTTGTCTTTGAATACTGATAAAACATTTACTATTGAAAACCCCGATGTAAAAACCGCAATTTTATATGGTATCGGCAGTGACGGGACGGTCGGCGCGGTTAAAAATATTGTGAAAATTGTTGGTGAAAATTCTGATTTATATCCACAATCGTATGCGGTTTACGATTCGAAAAAATCAGGTGGTGTGACCCAATCGCATATTCGTTTTTCGTCGACCCCTATTAAAAGCGAATATTTGGTGGAAAGTGCGGATTTTATATGCGTATCTAATTTTATGATTGCGCAACGCTTTGATGTGTTTTCGTCACTTCGCGCGGGTGGAACTGTGATGATAAATACATCGTTGAATCCTGATGAAGCGTTTATGAATTTGCCAAAATCAGCCCAAGAACATCTGATTCGTTTGCGTGCGAAAGTATATTTTTTAGATGCTAATCGTGCGGCGAATGAATTAGGCTTAGGCAATCGTATTAATACTTTCATTATGTTGAATTTCTTTAATTTAACACAAGTTATTAATCCAAATGTTGCAAAAGATGCGGCCAAGGTCGCGATTGAAAAAACATACAAAAAGAAAGGTATGGATGTTGTTGCGGCAAATTGGGCGGCAGTTGATAAAGCAGAATCATATTTAATAGAATATAATTTACCGTCATCTGTGTCTGAATTTGCACCTGATTTTATTCCAGCGATGACGTTGAATACGCCGGCTGAAATTGCTGGAACGCTGGGGGAAATGGCGGCGGGTCGTGGTGATGATATTCCTGTGTCGCGATTCAAAATAGACGGGATATTTGGCGGCGGTCAATATCCAGTTGGAACGTCAAAATATGAAAAGCGTGCAATTGCAACGCGTGTCGCGCAATGTGATTTAAGCAAATGTATTCAATGCGGAAAATGTTCAATGTTGTGTCCGCATGGGGCGATTCGGATCAAGGTTATGAATGAATCTGAAATGGAAATCGCGCGCGTGAATGGTGTGACGGTTGTCCCGATGAAAACCCCAGAGTTAGGAAACGGTCTTTATTGGACGCTGAATATTTCGCCGTCTGATTGTACGGGTTGCGGTTTATGCATGAAAAATTGTCCGGTATCTGCGATATCTTTGGTGCCGATGGCGGACGGTATTAAAAATCAGGCGTCGTTTGATGCGGCGTTAAAGATTCCTGAATTTGATAAAAACAAATTGAATTTAAATATTCCAAAACATGTTGAATTGTTGCCGCATTATTTTGAATTTCCTGGGGCGTGCAGCGGTTGCGGTGAAACACCATATATTCGTTTGATGGCTCATTTATTTGGTGACCATATGATTGTTGCAAATGCCACAGGTTGTTCTTCTATTTATGGTGGAAATTTACCGACAACGCCGTGGTGTGCCGATGAAAATGGTCGTGGGCCGGCATGGTCTAATTCGTTATTCGAAGACAACGCGGAATACGGTTTGGGTATGCGAATCGCATTAAATCAAAAGCGTGCCGCGCTGCGCAGCGTTTTATTTGAATTGGGTTTTGAAAATGTTGATGATTTATTTGCAGTGGCTGATATTGCGGCGCAACGTGAAAAACAGGCAGAATTAAAATCTAAACTTTCAACAATTGATAATGAACGCGCGCGATATGCGATGGGTTTGTTGGACGCCATTGTTGATAAATCTGTGTGGATTGTCGGTGGTGACGGTTGGGCGTATGATATTGGATACGGCGGCGTTGACCATATCTTGCATAGTGGTGAAAACGTAAATATTTTGGTTCTGGATACCGAAGGCTATTCAAACACTGGTGGTCAACAATCAAAATCTACACCGTTTGGGGCGTCTATGAAATTTGCGATTGGTGGCAAAGAACATGCCAAGAAAGATTTAGGTATGATTGCCATGATGTCGGGGGCGTATGTCGCGCAAATCGCATTGGGTGCGAATCAGGCACAGGCAATACGTGCGATGCGCGAAGCGGCCGCGTTCAATGGTCCATCAATCATTTTGGCGTATGCGCCATGTATTGCGCATGGGTTCGCGCTGCAAAACGGTGTTGAACATCAAACTAATTTAGTGAACACGGGGGCGTGGCCGTTGTATCGGTTTAATCCGGCATTGATAGACAGTGGTCAAAATCCTTTGACTTTGGATTCGCGTGTTGATAATTTGTCTTCGTTGGATGAATTTATGAAATCAGAGACGCGATTTGCGGCGGCGCGTTCGGTTAATCCTAATTTTGATAAATTAGTTGAAGAAGCCAAAGCAAACAATTTATATAAAACTGAATTGAAACAGCATATTGCGAATTTTGCTGTGCAAAAGAACAAAGACAACGGGGAAGGGTAGAGCAAAATGAGAAAAATATTTATAATTTTCGTAATGGCGTTGGCGGCGTGCACGTTCCAGACAAAACATCGCGGATATGTTTTTCCTGATGATTTAGAAGCAAAAGTTGCCACGATAAAAACGACTGCGCAATTACAAGACGAAATTGGCGACCCGCAAACGCGCACTATCTATGGTGACGAAGTTTGGATTTATTATGGTGCCGATGAAAATATGCGTGGCCCGTTTCCCAAGACATATGATAATAAAACCGTGCTTTTGGCATGGGTGAAAAATGGGCGTGTTGTGAAAACTCAGATTTTACACGATGCCGATTTGCCGGACGTAAAATTGGCAGATGGCGAAACAGATATACCTGCGGCGATTGAATTAAATGCGTTGGAAGAATTGTTTAACAATATCGGACGTTTTTCGCCGGCGGGGTTGGCACAATAATTTTTCGCCAAATATTTGTTTTTTCAAAATTTTGTGTTATAATAAGCCCAAGAGAGAGAATGGCAACCGCAAAGGGTATGTAAAATATGCCAACAAAAAAACTTGATTTTAAGACCGGCCAATACGTTGTTTATCCTACCCAAGGCGTGGGCAAATTGTTGCGCGTCGAAGAACAAACAATCGGTGGCCAAAAAATAAAAATGATGGTAATTGATTTCGAAAGAAATCATATGACGTTGCGTGTCCCGCTGGATAGGGCGGAATTATCAGGATTACGTCCGTTAACCAGCACAAAGAAAATGGACGAAGCAATCGCGTCGGCCAAAGGTCGCGCGGGAACTAAGCGTATGATTTGGGCGCGTCGTGCCGCACAATATGAAGAAAACATAAATTCAGGTGATCCAATGCGATTGGCAGAGGTTGTACGTGACCTGCAACGCCGGTCTGCGACGGACACTATGACGTTTTCTGCGCGTCAATTGTATTTGCGTGCGCTGGAACGTATGGCCCAAGAATTCGCGGTTTTGCACAAAATGGATTTAGAATCGGCGTCTGATAAAATCGAAGATATTTTAGGCGTGCCAAAAGAAATCGATTTGAACGCTGTGGATGAAGATGACGAAATCGACGAAGATTCGCCTGATGATGACGGTGACGACGACGATTAGTAATTTTACGCGCTGGGTTTTCAGCGCGTTTCTTTTTTCCCTTGTGTTTATAAAAATTTTTCGCAATTATATGATTATACGATAACAAAACAAAGGAAGCAAAAATGGCAGGCAGTATAAATAAAGTGATTTTGGTTGGTAATATCGGTCAGGAACCTCAGGTTCGCACTATGCAAAGTGGACAAAAGGTTGTGACTTTTTCTTTGGCGACATCTGACCGGTGGCGCGACCGTCAAACCGGTGAACAGAAAGAACAAACTGAATGGCACCGCGTTGTGATTTTCAATCCTAATTTGGTCGAAGTTGCCGAACGTATGTTGCAAAAAGGAACAAAATTGTATCTGGAAGGTTCTCTGCGCACACGTAAATGGCAAAACCAACAGGGTGTTGACACATTCACAACCGAAGTAGTTTTGAATCCTTTTGCCGGACAAATGGTTATATTGTCGGGTGCAAAAGCGATGGATGGTTCGAATGAAACTGTGTCGGAACAACCACGCGAAGAAGTTAAAATCGAAGACATCGCAGACGATATTCCGTTTTAATGTTTTTGATAAAGTTGTGTTTGAAAAATCCGCCAACCGGCGGATTTTTTTATGTGGTTCAAAGAGAAGGAAAATGCCACGGGAATGACGCAAAGTGGACAATACAGTTTTACAATATTCCAAAATTTTTACTATTGCATAGGGGGGTGGAAATGTGATATAGTGTTTATGTCACGAAGAGTTTTCGTGATGAGGCTTAGAAACCTCTCTTCAGCATTCGTCCTGTTGCGGACGTTAATTGTCTCCGACTATATGGTTGGAGGGCCGTGAATATATAAATAAACGGCGCAATTTCTAATGCTGAATTGTTTCTAACCTCCAACCACCTTTAAAACAGGTGGTTTTGTTTTTGTAACAGAGAAAAGGAGACGAAACGATGCAAACAAAAACATTATTAATATCGGCAATTATGCTTGTGTTGCCATTCGGCGCGCGCGCAGAAAACATTTCGGGTGCGATGTACACTGCACCGGCCGCGGCAAGCAATAACCACCCCGCACCAACAACACAAGCGAACGCGCCATACGGTCGTATTGATATTGATACAACCGACCAAGAACATATCGCCACGACCGCCTATGTCAAAGGTGCTTATAATAGTGCGATTGCGGCAGTGAATAATGTTGCAGGTGAATTAAATTCTTTGGGAACCGAGATGGGATACAGTATTATGCAAAGACAAGGCAAGTTATACATTGAAAATGATACTAGTGCAACAATTTCTGATAATGTCGCGGGTGTCGTTGCTTCGCCAGACGAGATAGTAAATTATGTGCTTGGTGATTCTGCAATGAAGGAACAAGTCCTTGAGCAATCTAGTGATAGATTAGCCACTCTGGCCGGAATAGCAGTTAGTGTTGACGAAACGTTCAATGCGAAAAAGGTTGCTGTTTATACTACGTGGGGGAACGATAATGCCAAGACACCAGTGGCATTGGCAAATATAACAGATTTTTAATCAAACAGTGATAACAAAAAACGGGGCGGGGCCCCGTTTTTTTGCACTAAATTTTCGTAACCGTGCGTTAGCACGCGCGGTAACTAAAACTTGTGTATTACCAAACCGCTGCGCAATTTTGGTTCAAACCAAGTTGTCTTTGGTGGCATAATGTTGCCTGTGTCGGCAATGTCAATAATCTGGCGCATTGTGACCGGATACAGTGCAAATGCTGCAACCATTTCGCCACTGTCTACGCGCTTTTTTAATTCGCCCAGACCGCGGATTCCGCCAACGAAATCGATACGTTTGCTGGTCCGCAAATCGCCCAGATTCAATATTTTATCAAACACCAAATTTGACAATACTGTCACATCCAAAACGCCGATTGGGTCGTTGTCATTGTATGTGCCTTCTTTGGCAGTCAATGAATACCATTTGCCGCCTAAATACATAGAAAAATTATGCAATTTTGTTGGCTTGTAAATTTCGCTGCCCATTTCAACTACGTCGAATGATTCGCGCAATTTTTCCAAAAATTCATCAGGTGTTAAACCGTTCAAATCTTTGATAACGCGGTTGTAATCAATGACCTTTAATTGAGATTCTGGGAAAATCACAGCCAAGAAATAATTGTATTCTTCGTTGCCAGTGTGGTTTGGATTTTGTTCGCGACGTTCTGCACCAACACGTGCCGCGGCCGCAGTTCTGTGGTGGCCGTCGGCAACATAAAATGCCGGAACTTTCGCAAAGATTTCAGTAATGCGCGCGTTTGTCGCATCATCGTCAATTTTCCAGAATGTGTGACCAAAGCCGTCTTCGGCGACAAAGTCATATTCTGGGGCGTGGTTTTTAATCCAATTCGCGACCAAATCGTTCATTTCTGCAACATCAGGATACGCAAAGAACACAGGTTCCAAATTTGCGCTTTGAATGCGGACGTGAATCATACGATCGTCTTCTTTTTCTTTGCGGGTTAATTCGTGCTTTTTAATTTTGCCCGTCATATAATCGTCAACGTTCGCCGCTGCAACCAGACCGTATTGTGTGCGGCCGTCCATGGTTTGCGCGTAAATGTAATACATTTCTTTGTCGTCTTCTTTCAACCAGCCATTTTCCTGCCATTTTTTGAAGTTTTCAACGGCTTTGTCGTATGTTTTTTGTTCGTGTTCATCGGCAATCGGATCGAAATCAATTTCTGGTTTAATGATGTGCAGTAATGATTTTTCGCCGGCTTCCGCTTTTGCTTCGACTGAATTCAGAACGTCGTACGGACGCGAAGCAACTTCGGATGCTAATTCGCGCGGTGGACGAACACCCTTAAATGGTTTAATTTTCATATCTTTCCCTTTTTGTTATGTTGCCTTTGGCGTTGGCGATTATAACATAAAAAAAATAGTTTTCCAGACCATATTTTTCTTTGGCGGATTGCGCGGATTATAGTAATATTAATGTTATGAACAAGATTATTGCGCTTTTGTTATTTTTGGTGGGATGTGCGGGGACAAATTGGACGCCAGCGCCTGATTTTGCCTATGTTCCGGTTCGTGCGGGCGAATATGAAATCGCAACGTGGCGGAAAATCACAGATGCCGCCGATTCGAATATTCATATTTATATTGAAGGTGACGGCAACGCTTTTGACGCCTATGGACGGCCGAACGATGACCCAACGCCGCACGGAACATTAGTGCGCGATTTAGTGGCACGCGATAGGGGGGCAAATGTTGCCTATGTTGCACGGCCGTGTCAATTTATTATGAATGAAAATTGTGGTGAAACTGATTGGACGTCAGGACGGTTTTCACAAAAAATCATAGATGCTATGTCGGGGGCGTTGCGTCAGGTCGCGGGCGATAAGAAAATTACTTTGATTGGGTATTCGGGTGGGGCGATGATATCGGGGTTAATCGTCACGCAAAATCCGGATTTGAAAGTTGAAAAATGGATTACTATTGCAGGCGTTTTGAATCATAGTGATTGGACGAAATATTTTGGCGACGAACCGTTGTGGGGGTCAATAGATTTAGAATCTTTGCCGAATGTCCCGCAAAAACATTTTGTCGGTGGGCATGATAAAATTGTGCCGTATGATTTGGCTAAAAATTGGGCGAATACAGATGATGTTATAATCATAGAGAACGCCACGCACGATGATTTTGGGAATTTGAAAATATTTGATTGAAAAAACGAATAATATATATATAATGTGTTCACACATTGGGGTATAGTTTAACGGTAGAACAGCAGACTCTG
>CAMZDE010000008.1 GCA_947305255.1 uncultured Alphaproteobacteria bacterium | reverse complement strand
CTGAAAATCAAACAGTGTCCAGCATTTCGTACCAGAATTTGTTCAGAATGTACCCTACTTTGGCTGGTATGACAGGAACTGCGATGACCGAAGCGGCCGAATTCGAAGAGATATATAAATTGCGTGTGGTTGCGATTCCGACGAACAGACCTGTGATTCGTGTCGATCATCATGACGAAATTTATCGCAACAAAGATGAAAAATATGCTGCAATTGTTAAACAGATTTCTGAATGTATCGAAAGAAAACAACCTGTTTTGGTTGGAACTGTGTCTATTGAAAAATCAGAAGAATTGGCACAAATTGTTCATGATAAATTAGGTATAACGCCGGCGGTTTTGAATGCAAAACACCATGAATCAGAGGCAAAAATTGTGTCCCAAGCGGGCGCCCCAGGTGCGGTCACGATTGCGACGAACATGGCAGGACGCGGAACCGATATTAAATTGGGTGGTAATGCCGATGATTTAATTGCCGAATTGGATGAAACAGCACCCGATTTTGAAACCAAAAAGCAAGAAATTATCGATAAGATAGAAGAAAACAAAAAGGTCGTATTGGCGGCAGGTGGTTTGTATGTGATTGGAACCGAACGTCATGAATCGCGTCGAATTGATAATCAGTTGCGTGGTCGTTCTGGACGGCAAGGCGATCCGGGGGATTCTAAGTTTTTCTTAGGTTTAGACGATGATTTAATGCGTATATTTGGTGCCGAAAGATTAAAAAATATGCTGACGACGTTGGGGTTAAAACCTGGTGAAGCAATCACACACCCGTGGATAACCAAAGCCTTAGAAAAGGCGCAAAAACGTGTTGAAGCACGTTATTTCGAAGCACGCAAAGAATTATTAAAATACGATGATGTGATGAATGAACAACGTGTTGTTATTTATAAACAGCGTGACGATTTGATGTCTATGACAGATTTCAAACCTTTTGTCACAGAATTGATTGGCGACGTTGTTGAAATGGTGTGCGAAAAGAATATACCAGAGAAAGCGCATCCTATGGATTGGAATATTGTCGGTATTCATGATGATATGATGCGGCTTTTTGCATTGGATATTACGGATTTGGATAAATGGAAAAATGAAGAGACTATTTCTGAACGTGGTGCATACGATGCGTTGGTAAAATTGGGTATGCATCGATATGAACAACAATGTGAAAAATATGGTCCAGAATTGATGACTGTGGCACAACGTCAAATGATGTTGGGCGCATTGGACGGTGTTTGGAAACGTCATTTACAGCAAATGGATTATTTACAGGGTGCGATTGGTCTGCGTGGATATGCCCAAAAGAATCCACTTTATGAATATAAAAACGAAGCGTTGGAATTATTCAAAAATACGATTCAAAATTTCAAAATGATATCGGTTGCATATGTGTGTCGCATGAATTTGACGCGCGCAGATGTTGATGCTACGGCAGAACGTCAGGCACAACATGATTCTGAATTGAACCAGAATCAACAAAATGGCGGTAATCTGTCAAATTTGAACATAAACCGTAATGCGCTTTGTCCGTGTGGTTCGGGGTTAAAATACAAACACTGTCACGGAAAATTGCAGTAATTTTGTACGAATCGATAAAGGAAGGAATTTTTAATGCCCGATTTTGTGCATCTTCGTGTTCATTCAAAGGTTTCTGTGGGGGCCAGTACGCTGTCTGTGGCTAGTAATAAAAAGTTGGGAATATTAAAGGGTATTCCTGAATTATGCCAAGACAATAATATGTTTGCGTGCGCGTTGACCGATACAAATATGATGTCGGGTTGTGCAGAATTGTCTGATGTGATGCCTGCGAATAAATTACAACCGATTGTTGGGGTTGAATTGTCGTTGAATCATCATAGTGCAGACCCTAAAATATTGCGCCAATCGTCGTTGTCTAAAATTGTGTTGTTGGCAAAACATCATGATGGCTATTTGAATTTGTGCGAAATCAGTCGAATTATGTATATGCGCCAAGATAATCATCATTTGGGACCTTATATCACAATGGACGAATTGAAAGCGCATTGTGATGATTTGATTTGTCTGTCTGGGGCGCACACTGGGCCGATTGGAATGGCGATATTAAACAACCAAAACGATATGGCAATTGATTTGGCCAAACAGTTTTTAGATGTTTTTGGTAATAATTTTTATATAGAAATCCAAAGACATGGTTTGGACGACGAAATCAAGACAGAACCTATGTTTTTGCAAATCGCGCGTGATTTGAATATCCCGATTGTTGCAACAAATGATGTTTGTTTTGCGGCGCGTTCTGATTATGAGGCTATGGACGCGTTGAGTTGTGTTTTGGGTCAAACCAAAGTTATTGACCCTGAACGGCCGCGTAAATCATCTGAACAATATTTTAAATCAGGTGAAGAGATGGCGGAATTATTCTCTGATTTACCTGAAGCGATTGAAAATACTGTAAATATTGCAAAACGTTGCGCATTTTTTATAAATGTTCATGAAAATCCGTTGCTGCCACGGTTCGGTGAAAATTTAGAGGCAGAATGTCAAATGTTGCGCGATGCGACAATGAACGGATTGCGTGAAAGATTAAAACAGCATAATATTACCGATACCAAGCCGTATTATGAACAGGCCGAATATGAATTAGGTGTTATCATAGGTATGGGTTTTCCAGGATATTTCTTAATCGTTGCTGACTATATAAATTGGTGCCGTAAAAACGATATTTTGACAGGCCCTGGGCGTGGTTCGGGTGCGGGTTCTATCGTTGCGTGGGCGTTGGGTATAACGCACGTTGATCCGTTGAAATATGGTTTGTTGTTTGAAAGATTTTTGAACCCCGATCGTATATCTATGCCTGATTTTGACGTTGATTTTGAACCAACTGGAATCGAACGCGTTTTGGATTACGTCGGGGAAAAATACGGTCGTGATTCAGTATGTAAAATTATAACTTTTGGTAGTCTTCAGGCGCGTGGTGCAATTCGTGATATTGGTCGTGTTTATGGTATGCCATATTCTAAATCGGATAGATTGTCTAAACTGATACCAATGGACGCGAAAACACTGAAAGAAGCGGTCGATGCATCGTCTGAAATCCAAGAAATTTTGGATTCTGACGCCGATATGAAAAAAGTCGTATCGGTTGCCGAAGATTTGGAAGGTTCTATACGAAATTTGGGCCAGCATGCGTGTGGCGTTGTTATTGGGGACAGGCCTACGACCAAAATTGCGCCAGTATATCGTGATCCGGCGAACCCGTTGCCATCGTGTCAATTTGACGGACATTATTTGGAACCGTCGGGATTGATTAAATTTGACTTTTTAGGCTTGGAAACTTTGGTTGTGTTGAAATACACTGTCAAATTGATTCAAAAAACACGTGGTATAAATATAGATTTAGATAGTATCCCCACAGATGATGAAAAAACAATGGCCCTATGGCAGGCAGGATTGACCGAAGGCATATTCCAATTCGATGCCCCGTTTGTTCAACAGACGCTGAAAAAGATGCACCCAACAAGTTTTCTTGAAATCTCGGCATTAAATGCGTTGAACCGTCCGGGGCCTATTGCATTTATTCCGCAATTTATCGCACGTATGCATGGTGAAGAGCCTATTGAATACGTGCATCCACGCGCCGAACCAATATTGAAAGAAAGTTATGGTATTATCGTTTACCAAGAACAGGTTATGCAATTGACGCGCGCGCTGGCGGGATTTACGCGTGGTGAATCCGATACTGTGCGCAAAGCAATGGGTAAAAAGAAAATCGAATTGTTGGCTAAATTGGAAATAAAGTTCCTTGAAGGCTGCAAAAAAGAAGGAACGTTGGACGAAGCGACCGCAAAAGATTTGTGGGAAAAATTCAAAGAATTTGCGAAATACGCATTTAATAAATCGCACGCTATCGCCTATTCTATTGTGGCAAACCAATGTGCCTATCTAAAAGCGCATTTTCCTGCTGAATTTTTGGCGGCATCTATGTCCAGTAATATGAATGACACAGATCAATTGGCGGTGTTTGTTGATGATGCAAAATCGAACTTTAATATTACTGTGGTGCCGCCAGATATAAACGAAAGTTCGTCGCTTTTCGATGTTAAAAATGGAAAAATTATATACGCTTTGGCTGCGATTAAAGGAGTTGGCGCGGTTGCCACAGATGCAATTGTTGCAGAACGCGAAGCACATGGGAAATTCAAAAATCTGACCGATTTTGCAAAAAGGTGTGCCCCAATTATGAACAAACGTGTATTGGAGGCTTTTGCCAAGGTCGGTGTTTTGGATTCTTTGGAAAAGAATCGTGCGTTGATATTTATGAACGCCGATGCGATTTTGGCGTATGCGTCTAAATCACGTGAAGGCGCAAATTCGTTGTCGCTGTTTGCGAATACAACCGAAGATGATGTCAGCGAAGACAGATTGTTAAAGGATTTGCCAAAGACCACACCATGGACTTTCGGGCAAAAACTCGAAAACGAATTGTCAGCATTGGGATTTTATATATCGGCACATCCGTTGGATCAATATAAACATTTGATTGAAAAGTTTAATTTGGCAACCAGTGCTTCTTTGGAACATATGGGTGACAGAAAACAGGTACAGATTGCCGCCAATGTGAATTCTTTTTCGCGTCGTAAAACCAAAACTGGTAAAGATATGTTGACGATAAATGCATCTGATAGTTATGGGAATATCGATTGTGTTGCATTTGGCGAAGCGTCAATTGAATTGTCCCAGATTTTGAATTCTGAAACCGAAGTAGTTATATCTGGAAAAACATCTGTGCGCGACGATCGCGTGTCTGTGTTCGTGGACGCAATAATGCCTTTGAATAAATGGATTGCAAAGGTCGCGCATCGTATAACTATTGATATTCGTGAAAAATCAGTATTGGCAGATGTAAAAAAGGCGTTGTCCGCCCTATCCTGTGGTAATACTCAGGTTGTTTTGAATTTGCATTCTGGGGACAAAGATGCGGCGTTGGTGTTAAAAAACACTGTGGAATTGGGAGCGACAACCGCCAAAGATTTAACTGCGTTGGGAACCAAGGTGACAATAGAATGACAAAACATATACCTGTGCTTTTGGATGCAGTAATGACAACGTTGGGTGATATTCGTGGTCGGCATATTGTTGATTGTACTTTTGGTGCGGGCGGATATACACGGGCCTTTCTTGAACATGGTGCCGATGTAATTGCTTTTGACAGGGATAAAAATGTTGTCGCGGACGCTGAAAAAATAATATCGGAATACGGTGATCGTTTTCGGTTTATAAATTCTGCGTTTTCAGATATTCAAAATTTTGAAGCAAATGAATTTGATGATGTGGTCTTTGATTTAGGAATTTCATCGATGCAAATTGATAATGGTGACCGCGGCTTTTCGTTCCGGTATGATGCGCCACTTGATATGCGTATGGACGAAAAATTGAAAACAAATGCCACCGATTTAATTCGTGAAAAATCAGCGTCTGAATTGGCGGATATTTTGTATGAATATGGCGATGTAAAAAAATCACATATGTTTGCAAAAATCTTAAAACAGGCTTTGCCAGAAACGACATTTGAATTGCGTGATTTGATAAAAAATCCGCGTGATGTTGCCCCCGTGTTTCAGGCGTTACGTATCGCTGTGAATGACGAAATGGGGCAAATCAGAATTGCGTTAAATGCTGTTCGGACAAAGTTGCGTTCGGGTGGACGTTGCATTTGTGTGACTTTCCATTCAATAGAAGACAGGTTGGTTAAAAACGCTTTTAACGAATGGTGTGCCGTGGTTGGCGACGCGCGATTGCCAAATGTCGCCACATCTGACTATAAAAAATTAAAGACGTTGACGCCGTCGGTCGCGGAAATAGAAAACAATCCGCGCGCGCGGTCTGCGCATATGCGTGGTGTTGAAAAACTGTAAATATGCTGTTGACCCGCGTTTTGAATTCGTGTTAAAATGGCATAGAAAAAAGGAAAGAAAAAATGGGAAAGTTGGAAAAATATTTGTTTTGTATGTTGGTTGCCACTTTGGTTTTTGTTGGTGCTGCGGACGCCGTATGTCCTGTGTGTACGATTGCAATCGGCGCCGGTCTGGAAGGTATGCGCATGTTGGGTGTCAAAGATGTTATTACCGGTATCTGGGCTGGTGGTTTGACCGTATCTTTGATTGGATGGACTGCAAATTATATGCGCAAACACAACGTTAAAAACGCGTTTTGGTATGTGCTGAATGTGTTGGTTTATGTTTCTTTGTTGGCTGGTGTGTATTTTATGCCGTCTGGAAATCCAATTGTAAAATGGTGGGAAAATTGTATTTGGGGTATCGACCAATTCTTACTTGGAACTATTGTTGGTGCGATTACATTTATATTAATGGAAGTTTGGTATATGCATATCAAAAAAAATCACGGCGGTCATGCGTTGTTCCCGTTTCAAAAGGTTGTTATGCCGTTTGTCGGGTTGCTGATAATGACTGGAATCTTTTGGGCTATAATCAAATGGTTACCAACCATGGGTATCGTTTTGTGTTAAGGAAATAAAAAGGAAACAAGAAAATGAAGAAAACATCAAAAAAATTGTCAATGGAAGAAATGATTGAAAAATTAGATGCCGCAAAAAAGGCGAATCCTTTGGATTTGTCTTCGGATCAGGATTTGTCAATCGCGCTGATGAATTTGGTATCTTTGGAAGAACACTTCTTTTTCAGTGGTGCCAAAACTGGTAAGGTTGGTTTTTATGATTTGATTAACACTGTGCGTAATATGCGCAAAGAATTAATGGAACGTATTGTCAAAAAATCAGGCCCAGATGATGGCGAAGTTTGGTGTATTTCTAAACATCTTTTGGCGGCATCTATGCGTTTATACGAAGTTGGTACCAAAGCGATTGGTGCCGGCCGCAAAAAAGACGCCTATGAAATGTTTGCGCGCGCATATGATTTGTATTCTCTGTTTTGGGGGTTGAATATGCATCTGATTGATTTAGACGGCGTTCATGAATCCGTGCCGGCTTTTTATGATGGTGCAACAACGGCGTGTAAAACCACCAATCCAGAACCTATGAAAACCACTAAATCTGGTGGCAAAGTTTCTGGGGTTAAGCGTTTGGGTCAATGGGTAAAAAACGCGGTGAATTGTTGCATTGAATAAAGCGCTTGATTTAAATCTAGGAAAAATGATAAAATAAAGAAGTAAAGAGAATGACATTGGTGGGATTTTTTAAGAATTTTGTAAAAACATTCGTGTGCGCGGCGGTTTTTCCGGCTGTTGCGTTTGGTGCACAAACGGCGGTTGGGCGCACATCTGTGACACGAACAATGAATTCAAATCCTGATTCTGTGTCGTCTGCATCGATTCGTCGTTCTGCAACATCTGTGATTGCACGTAATGCGGCCCAAAATGGGCATCGTTCTCGCACAGTCAGTGCGCGTCCGACGGTTTCGCGGACCGCCACATCGAATCGGACAACGTCCACGCGTTCTGTGGCGGAATCGGCTGAAAACGCAACTGTTTCGCGTACTGCGTCGTCTAAGAATGCAACGGTCGGGCGTTCTGCAAAATCAAATTCTGTGGTGCGTACGGCGTCAAAGAATAATGCAAACGTGTCACGTGCTGCGAAATCTCGCGCAACTGCGGTGTTCAGCGATGTTAGCAAGATTGGCGGTGGTTACGCGGCGTGTCGCGATTCGTATGCAACCTGTATGGATCAATTTTGTGCGACTGCGAATGATACGTATCGTCGTTGTTATTGCAGTGATCGTTTTGTTAATTTTCGTAAAACATCCGATTCGCTGGATCAGGCGTTGACGATGTTGGCGGATTTTCAAAATAATAATTTGGATGTGGTTGATAAAACTGCGGCAGAAGTAAACGCAATGTACACTGCGTCCGAGGGTGAAGCTGCTATTAAGCGCGATACATCTGCGTCACAGAAATTATTGGATAATATATCTGAGCTTTTGTCGGGGAAAAAGAGTTATAAATCAACGTCATCTGTGAGTGCGACACCGGTATCGACTGGTGTGCTGGATGTTTCCGGTATGTTCAGTTTTGCTGATTCTGATGATGTTTTTTCGGGTGACGTCTCTGCGTTTAGTACAAATGTTGGTATGTCTTTTGGTTCGACTGGATATACAAATATGTCTGATATAGAAGGTACGGATCTTTATAATGCAGCGCATCGTCAATGTTATGCGATTGCAAAAAATGAATGTGGTGGTGACGCGGCGTTTAATTTGGCTCGGTCCGCCTATTCTATTATGATAACCCAAGATTGTAATATATATGAAAAAAGCATTAATGCCAAAAAAGAATCTGTTCAAAACACGATAAGAACGGCTGAAAAATATCTACGCGAAGCGCGCCTTGAAGAATATCGTGCGCACAATTCTGCGGATGTGAATGCGTGTTTGAATCGTGTTGAATCAGCAATGCGTCAACCAACTGCGTGTGGTGAAAATTATGAAAAATGCTTAGATTATACTGGC
The DNA here is from genome assembly GCA_947305255.1 of uncultured Alphaproteobacteria bacterium. Lineage (GTDB taxonomy): Bacteria > Pseudomonadota > Alphaproteobacteria > Rs-D84 > Rs-D84 > Enterousia. The sequence goes on along the minus strand of CAMZDE010000008.1, from coordinate 19,714 downwards.
ATGTATATAAACCAAATTACCGGTGAACCTATTTATTCTAAGGCTTTGTTTGATTTGAACAATTTGATTAAATTGACTTCGTCTGGCGATGTTTTGGCGGCGAATAAGAATTTTGATGAATTCTTAGAAACGCGTAAGATGTTTGTGACCGCCGCATTAGATACTTGCCGCGGCATTGCGGACACGGTTTGGACTGAATATAAGCGGGCTGCATTGATTCAAATTGCTCAGGCGCAAGATGTCAAGATTCAATCTGTCAAAGATTCTTGTATTGAAACAATCGCCGAATGTTATAATAAACAAACTGGTGATTTAGAGGTTTTAGGTGGTGAATCTCTTGCAAAACGGACGGGGGCCATATCTGCAATTGCAGCACATGATATGTGTCGTGATTCTGTGTTGGCTTGTGCGGCATTGTACGGCGATGTCAACGGATGTGTTTATGATGATGCAACGAAAAAGATAACACAAAATCCTAATTCTGGTGGTGGAAAATGCGGATTAGATTCTTTATTAGAATATGTCAATATTGCTGATTCTGTTCGTGTGGCCCAGGGGTGTGAAACATCATTGCGTGAATATGCTAAAGAATTATGTGATGACGATGACAAGAATGGTTATCCGTGGGGTTGCAGATTGCGTTCTGAAGAAGATATTAGAAAGGCACTTTTAAGTCGTGTTGATGATTTTTGTGGTGGAAATTTAATGACATCTGGCACAGGCAGTAATGTGTTGTCTGTGCCACGCGATGAAGCAGCTGCTGCACAAACTAGTTCTGGAATGGCGGCCGCTGCGGCAATTCGTAAGCATGTTATTTCACGTGCAGGGATGACATCTGGTCATAATGTCACAGATTTGAATTTTACTATTATTTCAAATATTGCTCAATCTGATGATATCATAGAAAATGTTATCAGGGACATTCGTAGCAATTTGGTTCGTCAATTGGCCAGAGAATGTGACACAATCACAGGCGAAGGAATGTTGTTGTGGGCTGCATCTGATTATGGTGTTGAAACGAGTGATGTTGTCTTGATTCCTTCGACTTGGTTGAAAAGCGTTTATGGAACGGATTCGGATTTGAGTTTCTTAAAGAAAACCGGTTTTTCAGGGCATAAGGCGCGCGTTGATAAGAATGGTATCACTCTTAACGAATCTGGTAACGGGTCTTTTGGTTGGGGAATTTGTATGAAACCAACAGATCGTCAATTATGTGAATTGCAGGCCGGTGATAATAAATTGGCGGAATATAAAAATGGCAAATGCAAATTCAAAGATGCATGGTATGAAGATAAATGTACCGAATTGGGCGGCGGTTGGTATAACAGCACGTGTTATTTGAAATAAGAGAGTTGTTACAATGAAGAAAACATGCCTATCATTATTAGTTTTTTTGATTTTATCACCGGCGTTTGGTGATGGTTGTATTCCTGAATGGAAATCTTGCTATACGCGTAACTTTTGGTCTGTTAGTTATTATGGAGAGTTTAAAATAGACGATACTATAAAGGCCAAATAGGGAAATCCAAAGATTGGTTCAAATGTTATAGAAACAAACGGTGATACGGGTGATTTCAGGTTAAAAGAAGGATGGGCATGGCCGAAAGGTCCCAACGGTGGTGCGCCTGCAACAACAGATGAAGATGATCAGGCGATAATAGCGTGGATTGCACATGGTATTACGGAACACGGGGCGGAATTTTGTTTGACGCAAATTTCTGTATCGTCGGATACACCATATGAAATTACTTTTTCTAAGCCTAATAATCCGGAATTGCAGTGTGCATGGTTTTGTGAAATGGGTTGGGATGGATATGCATGTCAAACAAAAACAGATAATAATGTGGGTGATTATGCGTGCGATAATACCAATTATAAAACAACTATCGAGAGTTTGAAATCAAATGGTTCTGGGGCAGCTGCTTATACTGGAACTGACGCAATCAGAAATATTGCGCAATGTAATAATAATACGTGTGTTGGTGCATTGGCATCTCCAGTGGCAACGAAAGTTATAAAATTTGATCATAAAAAATTAACATCGCAGGCAAAAGAACACAGACAGGCTATCGTTTTGGGAATTGTTGGTCACGATGGTTTTGGTGATGAAGGACACGGGGTTTCGGTACAACCTATATTGTTGTCGGCGGCTGGGGGGCACACAGGTGCCAGTGGCGACGGTAGAACACTGTTGATAACTGCACCTGCCGCGTCTGGGACTACAAAAACATTGTGTGCCCAAGGATATACGCGTTTGAATGGGGCGCGTAAATGTCAGATGTCGTCAAATAATTGTAGTGCCGGAACCGTTTGGTGCGACGCTTCGTGGAAAGATTCTTATGAAAGCAATAGCGGTGTTCAAGAAAAATATTTATCAAGCGAAGGATGTTATCGCGCGCGCTGCAAAGATCCAAACAAGTTATATTGGGGAAACAACTCTGGGCGCGGTAAATGTACAGAGAGTTGCAACACATTCACAGATAACGTTTGTCGTAATCCCGCTAAAAATAGTTATGGTAAATGTATAGAATGTTCGGTTGGGCAATATGCCGATATTGACGATTGTTATTGTAAGTCAGCAACCAGAACCATGGGGAAAGATCAACTGGAATATGGCGATGTCACAACAAATCCGTCTAAGGAAAGATGTTGGGGGTTAAGTGGCGCGGATTATATTACATGTGTTCTGGGGGCAAATAATAGTAGTTCGTCGGAAGAATAATCAATAATAAAAAAAGCCGCCGATGGGCGGTTTTTGTATGTGTTATTTTTGCTTTATTCGTTTCCGGTTAAGGTTTTTAACATTTTCATTACCATGGCGCGTTGATCATCGTTCGGTAAATTCCAATACAAATTCACCAATTGCAAAGATTCTGATTTTGCCAACGGATCATCACTTTTCTGTTCTGAAACGCGCATTGAACGATTAGATTTTGTTTCTGGCGGAAAATTACCAGGCAATCCCATAAAGAAAAAAGCAACAGATGTCTGCAAAGCCTGACTGATATCAAAAAGGCGTGCCGCAGGAATGCGATTTCCCGCCGTTTCATATTTTTGAATTTGCTGAAAACTGATACCACAACGTTGTGCTAAATCTGATTGTGTCAGCCCCAACATAACACGACGCAACTGAATACGTTGGCCAATATGAGAATCGACAGCAGTGACAAGTATTGGTTTTTGGTGCATTTTTTCTTCTCCGCAATAGATATTATGATTTATTTCCTTAATTCTTATATATACAATGTTTCTTTTTGTTTTGCAATCAAAAAAGCATTGTGATACAATCGTTGTCAGACAAGAACTTTTTATTTATGTGGGGAAAAAGATGACAAAACCTGTTGTTTTATGCATTTTAGATGGTGTCGGTGTTCGTGAAGAAAAAAAACATAATGCGGTCGCGTTGGCCAAAATGCCTTTCTTTAATAAATTGATAAAAAAATATCCGAATTCATTGTTGCGCGCCAGTGGAACCGCCGTTGGGTTGCCGGGGAATTTAATGGGTAATTCAGAGGTTGGACACATTTGTATCGGCGCGGGGCGTGTTGTTATGCAATATCTGTTGCGGTTTTCGCGCGAAAATTGGGGTAAAAATAAACCGCTGAATAAATTTATCGCGGACGTCAAACGTGATGGCGGAATTGTGCATTTTGCAGGACTGATGTCTGATGGACGTGTGCATTCGGATATTCGCGACGAATTGGTTATAATGAAATATGTTTTGGATACTGGATTGCGTGTTTGTATTCATTTTATTGGTGATGGACGCGACACGCCGCCGCGCAGCGCGATGAAATATGTTCGTTTGATTAAACAAACTTTGGCACCCTATTTTGCAGACGGTCGCGCGTTCTTTGGGACTTTGTCGGGTCGTTATTACACGATGGATAGAAACAAAAATATGGATAGGACGCAGTTGGCGTTCGATGCGTTGGCGCGTGGTAAATCTGAATATACGGCGGCCGGCATAGATGACGCAATCAAACAATTTTATGCCGACGGCGTGACCGATGAATTTTTTAAGCCGACTGTCATTAAACCAACAAAAATTACAAAACGTGATGGTTTTATTTTTGGAAATTATCGTAGTGATCGTGCGCGTCAGATTATGCGCGAAATGGTAAAAACAGGCGCGCATATACTTTGCTTTTCACAGTATGGCGAAGGATTAAATGAAAAATGTCCCGCCCTGTTGGACGATATTGCTGTGAATAATGCTTTGGGTGATGTTATCGCGAAAAGCGGATTAACACAGTTACGTATTGCCGAAACAGAAAAATATAATCATGTGACCTATTTCATGGATGCAGAACGAACGATTGATTTTGAAAACGAAGAAAAAGTGTTAATTGATTCACCGAATGTCGCAACGTTTGATATGAAACCCGAAATGTCTGCGCGGGAAATTACGGCCGCCCTGTTGCCACGTTTATCAAAATTTGATGTTGTGTTGATGAATTTTGCAAATGGCGATATGGTTGGGCATACTGGGAATGAAAAGGCGACCATTCAAGCGATGCAGGTTCTGGACGAACAATTATCAAAAATTGTGCCGGCAGTATTGGAATTAGACGGGCAAATACTGATTATTGCAGACCACGGAAACGCTGAAAAAATGTGGGACGACAAAAGCAATTCGCCGTGGACAGCGCATACTAATAATCGGGTGCGTGCGATTTTAGTGTCAAATTTGCCGATTAAGAAACTTAAAAACGGTGGTTTGGCCGATGTTGCACCAACTATATTAAAATTATTAGGGTTGAAACAACCGAAAGAAATGACCGGAAAATCATTAATATAAAAATAGTTGATAAAAAAACACCCGCAAAACGCGAGTGTTTTTTTATCTTACATCTTGAGATAATAAATATTCAGAACGTATATTGTCCACAGTTATATTTCGCAAAATATCAACAAAATATTTCCTGTGTATTGGGTTGTATCTGCATTCTATTAATAATTTATCACCGGGTTTTGTAATGAATAACGGCAGTGATCCCAGAAAACTGAATTCTGTACGCAAAGTGCCGAATTTATATGTTTTGATTATAACTTCGTTGGCTATCTTTGTGTCTTCTTGGATTTCTGTTTGGCCTTTGCCGATAACCACAAATTCTTGATAATCGGTTGTTTTAGCGTCGGTTTCAAAATCGTCTATGCTTTTACCTGTCGTTATGTTTTTAACAAATACGAAATACGGCATGCCGTCTTGCGTCTTTTGCATTCCTAGTAATATCCGATCTTTGGGGGCAAAAAGTTTGTTGCTGCAATCAAATGGTAATGCAGAATAAAAATCGCCAAATTTCCCATTAAAAAATTTTAAGAAACAAAATAATTCTTCGTTTGGGTTATAGTTTATCAATCTGGTGCTTTCAACAGTTCCAATATCACAACAAAAATTATTATATTTTTTAGATATCGAATTTAATTCTGAATCAGTATATGTTCCAACGAATGCTTTGTCACGTATGCTGGTCAACTTTTTGTCAGGTATAGTGTGCCCAATATCAACGGGTTTCATAGTGTATGTAATTGTGCCGTTGTTATTAAATATTTTATCTGTAATAATCCATTTATCGGTTAACATATTTTTACCCTTTGTTTCGGCGGATTGCAAAAAATTCGCGCAATACGTTCGCGGATTGTTCAGCGTATTCAGGCATTTGGATTATATTTGGACGCCATAAATGTTTGTCGTTTTCAAATATTTTTGCATTTGCGGTAATTCCGCCGCCTTTCTCGTCAGTGGCTGCAAAATATATATTTTTTATGCGCGCAAATGATATGGCCGTCGCACACATGCTGCAAGGTTCCAATGTCACATAAATGTCGCAATCGTCCAAGAATTTTTGTCCTAATTTTTTACAAGCCTTGTTTATTGCGACTATTTCGGCGTGCAGTGTTGGATTCTTTGACTTTTGCACCCTATTTTCACCGCGTGCAATAATTTTGCCGTCACGAACGATAACTGCGCCAATAGGCACATCGTCATGTTCAAATGCGCGTTTTGCCAAAATAAATGCTTGATTCATAAAATTCATAAGATACACTTTATACCATGAATTCAAAATTGCAAATTATTTCTGGGCGTTTTCGGGGCAAAAAATTAGGTCTGCCCCCAGATGCACGGCCAACACAGAGTTTGGCACGTGGCGCGTTATTCAATATGTTAAATGGCGTTTTAGATGTGTCGCGTCCGATTACGGTTTGGGACGTGTTTGGGGGTTCTGGGGCGTTTGGTCTGGAATGTCTGTCGCGGTATGAAAACGCGAACGTAATATTTACAGATAACGCGGCAACGTCAATTAATACTATTAAAAATAACGTAAAATCAATAAATTGCAATGCAAAAATTGAAAATACAGATGCGATTGCGGCAATTTCACGTTTTGGTTCGACGGCCGATTTGATTTTTGTAGATGCGCCCTATGCCGATTTTGATTTGGGTGCGGCATTCGTAAAAAAATTGACACCTGTCGTGAAAAGCGGTGCGATTTTAATCTGGGAATTTGAAAAGATTCATGATATGCCCACGATTGATGGCTGGGATGTAATCAAAGACAAAACCTATGGTCGCGCCCGATTTGTGTTTTTACGCCGGATTTAAGAAAAAACTTGATTTTTGTTTGTTTTTAGTAAATAATGACGTCCGCACGACACCCTTGGAGGTCGTGCAAAAGCATAATAACCATTAAAAAGGATTATAAAATGGCAATTACATTAAACGCTGAAATTCGCAAAGTTGCTGGCAAGGGGGCCGCACGTGCAGTTCGCAATAACAAGAACATCCCTGCGGTAATTTATGGCGAAAAGAAAGAACCTGTGGCGATTGAATTAAATGGTCGCGATTTTGAAATGCTGTTGGGACAACCGTCTTTGCGGACAAAATTATTCGAAATCACAACAAATGGCACCAAAGAAGACGCTATGTTGATGGATATTCAATATCATCCTGTGTCTGACAAAGTTGTCCATGTTGATTTCAAACGTATCAATGTCAAAGAACCTGTGCATGTCGTTGTGCCAGTCGAAGTTATCAATGCCGATGTGTCCAAAGGTATTAAATTGGGCGGTGTTTTGAACTTCGCTGTGCGTAAGGTTGCATTGCGTGGTTTGGTTCACGATATTCCTGAAAAAATCACAATTGATTTGTCAGATGTAAATATCGGCGACACAATCCATGGTTCTGATTTGGTTTTGCCAAATGGTGTTTCATTGGGATTGCATATGGCAGAATTGGCGTTCGCGACGATTGGTGGTAAAATGCCAGAAGAAGCGGATAACAAGGCTCAGGCTGCGGCCGCTGCTGCTGCAAATGCAGATGCAAAGAAATAATACCGTTATTTGGTATAAAATTGAAAAAAACCGCCCAAAAGGACGGTTTTTTCTTTGTGAATAAAAACAATAATTTTTTTATTTGGTTGCACTTGAAATACAATTGTCGATAACTATATTCTCAATTGAGCAAAACTTTTTTTAAGGAGTAAAAACAATGGCAAAAGTATTAGGTATCGATTTAGGAACAACTAATTCCGCTATGGCGTTCATGGACGGAAACGATCCAAAAATTATTGAAAATTCTGAGGGACAACGTACAACCCCATCGGTGGTTGCGATAACAAATAATGGCGAACAATTGGTTGGTATTACTGCCAAGAACCAAGCGGTCACAAATCCTGAAAATACTATTTACGAAATCAAACGTTTGATGGGTTTGAGATATGACAGCGAAGCCGTCAAAGAAATTCAAAAACGCGTTCCGTATAAAATTGTTGCAGGCGAAAATGGCGATGCATGGGTTGAAATTGACGGTAAAAAATATGCACCATCTCAAATTTCTGCGATGATTTTGTCTAAATTGAAAAAAGACGCGGAAAGTTATCTCGGTGAAACAATTACTGACGCGGTTATTACTGTGCCTGCGTATTTTAATGATTCACAACGTCAGGCAACCAAAGATGCCGGTCGTATTGCGGGTTTGAACGTTTTGCGTATCGTGAATGAACCGACTGCGGCGGCATTGGCGTATGGTTTAGACAAAGACAAAGACGGCATTATTGCGGTCTATGATTTGGGTGGTGGAACGTTCGATGTTTCCATATTGGAAATCGTTGATGGTGTGTTCGAAGTAAAATCTACGAACGGCGATACTGCGTTGGGTGGTTCTGATTTTGATGCGCGCGTTTTGAAATATTTAATTGATGAATTCAAAGCGCAAACAGGTATCGATTTGTCGAATGATAAATTGGCTTTGCAACGTTTGAAAGAAGCCGCCGAAAAAGCGAAAATTGAATTGTCATCTAAGACGACAACTGAAATCAATCTGCCTTTCTTGACTGCGGATGCAACGGGACCTAAACATTTCAATACAACTTTGACACGTGCAAAATTGGAATCTTTGGTCGATGATTTGATTAAAAAGACAATTGAACCATGCAGAAAGGCTTTGAAAGACGCTGGATTGACAACGTCCCAGATTAACGAAGTTATTTTGGTTGGTGGTCAAACACGTATGCCAAAAGTTGCAGAAACAGTGAAAGAATTCTTTGGCAAAGAACCTCACAAAGGCGTGAATCCAGACGAAGTTGTCGCATTGGGTGCCGCTATCCAAGGTGGTGTTTTGAAAGGTGAAGTCAAAGACGTCTTGTTGTTGGATGTGACACCTTTGTCATTGGGTATTGAAACATTGGGTGGTGTGTTCACTCGTTTAATCGACAGAAATACAACGATTCCAACCAAAAAATCACAAATCTTTTCAACAGCCGAAGATAATCAATCTGCTGTGACAATTCGCGTGTTCCAAGGCGAACGCGATATGGCGGCTGACAATAAATTGCTTGGTCAATTTAATTTGGAAGGTATTGCACCTGCCCCACGTGGTATGCCACAAATCGAAGTGTCTTTTGATATCGACGCGAACGGTATTGTGCATGTATCTGCAAAAGACAAAGGTACCGGCAAAGAACAGGCTATTTCGATTAAATCAGACGGCGGTTTGTCCGAAGACGAAATCAAACGTATGGTTGATGAAGCCGCGGCAAATGCAGAATCTGATAAAAAGAAAAAAGAATTAGCCGAAGCGAAAAATACTGCTGAAACCGCTATATTCAGTATTGAAAAATCACTGAAAGAACATGGCGATAAAATTGCAGCCGAAGAACGCGATGCAATCGAAGCGGCGAAAAAAGAATTGGCCGACGAATTGGCACGTGCCGAAGCCACCGCAGAATCTTTGAAACAAAAGACAGACGCGTTGACTGAAAAAGCCATGAAATTGGGTGAAGCGGTCTATAAAGCCGCCCAAGAAGCACAGAAGGCCGAAGGCGAACAAAAATCTGAATCTGGTGATAATAAAACCACAGATGCGGATTTTTCTGAAAAATAATGGTTCTTTCCTTTATAAACACCGCCTGTTTAGGCGGTGTTTTTTTGACTTTTGATTTTGTTCATTGTATAATAATGCACAACAATAAAAAAGGATTCTTTTATGGCTGATAATAAATTAAAACCGTTGTATAAAACAAAAAATTCTAACTATGAATGTTTTTGTGCTGCCACCGGCTGGGATTGCACAAGGGCCACAAAACACTTTCAAGGATACCGCGATTTTGTAAAAAGAATGGCCGACAATAAAGATAACGGAATCTTTTTTACTGTCGAAGAAAACTTATGCACCAAAGATTCTGTATGCCCTGTATGGCAATTATGGGAAAAAGCCCATCAAAACACTCAATAAAAAACCGGACGTTTGTCCGGTTTTTTTTATTTTCTTTTTTCACCAATATAAATTCCCATGTCTGCGGCAATGTGCAACAGTATATTATCGGGTTCGACATATGCGTTTGATGTCATTGCGCCAATAATATTTGGGTCTTTGTCGGGGCGGCCGCCGGCAAAGAAATCATTAAGGGAAACTGTTTTGAATTCGCCGTTTTCAAAACTTGTCATAACATATGTTTCATTATTTTCGATTGCGGTCAACGCTGTTTCTGCAAATCCGGCCGCCAAGATTCTATCGGTTGCCAATGTGTCGCCTGCCCTTTGTATATATTCGGGGAAAGCCGTCCGGTTTGCAATTCCTGCGGCATTTAATTTGCGAGAAATCATATCTGCCGGTTTGCCCGAATGTCCGCGAATTGTGATTCCTTCGGATACCAATATAATTCCATAATCGCGTTTAGATTGTTTGATATGTTTTACCAGATTATCAGCGTCAAATTTTATTTCTGGGATTAAAATTGCGTCTGCTGCAATTGCGACACCTGCATGCAGTGCCAATTGACCACATTTGCGTCCCATTGTTTGGACTACAAACCAACGATGGTGGCTGCGCGCAGTTAACAATAACTGGTCACAATATGACACCAGTTGTTGAACCGCAGTATCAAATCCAATTGTTCTTTCTGTTTTTGGAACGTCCATATCAATAGTTTTCGGAATACAAACCAAAGATAGCCCGTTATAAATTTCACGATACATATGTGCCAGCGACAAAGAGCCGTTACCACCAATCAAAACCAATGCGTCCAGATTCAAATCAGACAAAGATTTTTTTAATCTTTTGTTGAACGCGACCAATTTCCCAGCGCGCGCAGAACTTTCAAAATTCGTATTTCCGGCGTTACCGTTTGATAGAATGCTGCCGGCAAGATGGCTGTTCGCAAATTGAAATGCGCCATGTGTTAAATCGACAGTTGATGCCGGTGTGTTATATAATCCATCGGTTCCGTCTTTGATGCCGATGATGTTCCATTTTCGGCTGATACAGCCGTCAATTACGCGCTGAATCACGGTGTTTAATCCCGAACAATCACCGCCTGTTGTCATAATTCCGATTTTCTTGGTTGCCAATTTAATCTCCTATCATTTCATCTGGGGATTATTATATCACAAACATCTTGACAAATAAATAAAATTTGCAATAATTTTGTCAAATGAAATATAAGGAAAAAGCATCATGACATCAATCATTACACACAAAACAAAACGTTCCACAGATGATATTATATCTGGGGCGATTGACAGACAGCAATCTTGGCGCGAAAAACGTCGTTCGTTCACGCGTGGTTTTTTACGCAAAATAAATGTGTTTGCAGCGCAACAAAACAATCAACAAAAAACAAAACCAGCACAAAAAAACGTCGCCCAAGATGAAAACGGCAGTGTTTTGCGCGCGTATTGGTTCCCTATTCTGTGTGCGTTGATAGTTATTGCTATTGCGGTTTTTGTTATGTTTGTGAAACCCAATGCACCAGTCAAAGTAATTGTTCCAAATGTTCCAGAACCAATTATAAAACCTGTTGAAACATCCAAGAAAGATGTTGTGGTTGTATCGAATCCAACTTTCGATATTGTCAGAATCGAAAAAAATGGACAGATTGTAATTGCAGGACGCAGTGCGCCTGAATCCAATATTTCAATTGTTGTAAATAATCAAGTTGTTGCCACAGAACGTACTAATGCGAATGGCGAATTTGCGTACGCACCGACCAACGCTTTGAAATCTGGGAATTATGTTATTTCTTTGATAAACGCAGACAAGAACGAAAAGTCCGCAGATTCAGTGTTTATTTATGTCCCTGAAAATTATAAAAATGCAGTTGCGCTTTTGATGAATGAAGATGGCAGCAAAATTTTGCAATCTCCACAATCGTCCAACCAAGATTTAGTCGTGTCAAAGATAGATTATCTGGATACTGGGCGTATGGTTATAACTGGACGCGCCCTGCCGCGTTTGCGCGTGTCGGTGACTTTGAATAATAAATACCTTGGGTTTGCGCGTGTGTCTGATTATAAAAATTATGGTTTAGGTGTTAATGTAGGCAAATTGAAATCAGGTAAAAAATATACACTGGTCGTTCGTTTGCATGATTCAAATGGCACAACAATCGCAACAAAAAAACATGAATTTGTTTTGCCAGACGACAATGATTGCGATGACACTTATTACACTGTCCGTCGTGGAGATACTTTGTGGGTTATTGCACGCAATTATTTAGGACGTGGTATTTTGTTTTCTTTGATTGCAGATTGTAATGATATAAAAAATCCAAATTTGATTTATCCTATGCAGGTTTTACAAATACCGGCGGAATAAAACCAAGGGGGCGCCTATGAACGAACAACGAAACAAAAAAATGTTTTATTTTGGACAGAAAGTTGACCCGTTGAAAGAAGATTGGGATGCGCTGTCACGGCGTCTGCAACATTTGTATGCCACAGCACAATCGGCATTACGTATGGATTTATTGGCGCCGATTGCACGGCAAATAAACGTGTTGCAACGTAATGCGCCTAATAAAAAAATATATCGTTCAATATTAAAGTTTGTAGAACAAATAGAATCAGAATTGGATAATTATATCGAACGTACAAGATAAAAAACCGCCAAATCGGCGGTTTTTTTTATGTTCTACTGTTCCGCAGTGGATTGTGTATTTCTGACCGCGTGCCACGTACATCCGTGGTTACCACAGGTTTGCGAAACTATTTCTGCATCTATCAAAGCCTGAACCACCTCATTAATGCTTGGTATGCAACTTTGCCCTCCTGTTTTTTCATCACCACATGTTCCGTTAATTGCGGTTTGCATCGCGGCGAAATCCGTGTTGTTGGCCAACGCAGCATCAGCGGCGGTTTGCAACACGGTAGAGTCCATGTTGCCGCTGTTGTCAAAGTTACTCATAACCGCAGAATATTTGGTGTCTGTACTCTTGACAACCGTGGTTGGCAGATTTGCTTCTAACAAAAGACCGTCTGTTTTGCTGAATTTCGCAGCAGCAGTAGCACCAGCGGTTGCACCACTACGGATTGTTGACAGGTCGGAAATAGTATCTTGTTTGCCACTCAATGCAGAGGTAGTTGCATAGGTAGCTGACAAATCTGCGATTTTGTTTGCGGGAACCGTCGGCAAAGCATTTGTGTTTAATACACCACTAGTAAAATATCCAGCAGCAGTAGCACCAGCGGCTGCACCAGAAACAATTGAAGAATTTAATCTTGCATCTGCAATTGTTCCAGAAAGCTTGGTCGCATCCAGTGTTGAAGTAGTTCTCAATACATCGGCTGGCAACGTTGTCATAGCGTTGTTTATCTTTTCTATTTGACCAGCAGACAATTTTGCCTGATACACAGTATCTAAATCTTTTGCAGCAAAAGCATCATCAAACGCACCCTTGAAAGAATCTCCTGAACGTATCACATTGCTTGGCAATTCTGTCATAGCATTGTTAATTTTGTTTATCTGGGTTTCAGATAATTTTGCCTGATATACATTATCCAATGTTGTTGGGTAATTTCCAGTTGTCAACGCATTGCTTGGCAATTCTGTTATAGCGTTATTGATTTTGTTTATCTGGGTATCAGATAATTTTGGTTGATATACGTTGTCCAAAGTTGTTGTATAGTTCTCTGTTGTCAACGCTTCGGCCGGTAAAGAAGTCATAGCGTTATTGATTTTGTTTATCTGGGTTTCAGATAATTTTTTCTGATATGCGTTGTCCAAAGTTGTTGTATAGTTCTCTGTTGTCAACGCTTCTGATGGCAATTGTGTCATCGCATTGTTTATCTTTGCCAATTGGGCATCGGATAATTTCGCCTGATATACGTTATCATAGTTTGGCAGGTCACTTGCAACCAAGAAGCCTTTGTCATTAGTTATTGCAGACGTTTTAACCAATTCGCCTTTGAATTCTAATTCGCCATTATCTTCGTCGACCAAGAAATTTTTAAGCGTATTAAGGTCGGCTTCGGTTGCCTTGGTACTTAATCCTGAATTTGTGTCATATACGGCTTCGCTTAATGCTGCGAACTCACTTGCACTGGCTAAATCTAATTTGTTTAATTCTGATTCAACCAATTGTTTTAATTGGGTTTCACTGACGTTCACAGAGCCTAAATCGTGTCCAGCTTGTTCGTATACAGAATCACTATCATTGGCCAGTTTCCATTGTAAGCGGCTATCTTCGGTGACTCTGAATACAGGATTTTGACCGTTTTCGCCGTATCTTACTAATTTTTTTGTGCCATAATTAGCGCCACCGCAGGTTTTTGGTTGGATTTCAATACCTTTGACAACATTGTTTTCTTTATAGTCGGTGATATCAAAATCGCAGATTGTTGGATCTTCACCATCTTTACCTTTTGTACCGTTCGGCACTCTGAATGTTTGTGGTGTGCCGCCACAACTGTTAGTCATGGTTACTTCTGTACCCTTTTCATCACCGTTTTCATATGCGGCCTTGGTCGCTGTTATGCTGCAACCTGTCGTGCCTTGTAAATCGGCTTTGTCATATAATTTATGCCATACAACCTGATTTGCTGGCGTGTCGTCATCAATTGCCCACTTTAATGCGCCATCCGTGTCAGTTTTTAATTTGATGTTGTGACCATTTGCGCCATCTGAAAACACCGACCAACTGGTCCCATTATCAATAGAATATTGGACTGTGCCATTATTGTTCTTTAACTTTAATCCATTGACAGTATTAGAAATATCGGTTTTTGTGGCGATACTGTTGGTGTTAACGTATGCATCAATCAAATTATTCAAATTACCAGATGGAACCGCATCAGATGCCAATGCATATGCGCGCGCCAGACCATTTGTTTCGTTGTTCATAGTGGATTCAACAGCACTAAGGCGCGATACAACATTATTGGTGCCAGTGCTAAGCCCATTAATTTTTGCCATTTCTAGGTTTGGAACATAATCTGGCTTTAATGTAGTGATATTGTTGCCGTCTTTGTTGAATTTATCTTCCAATGCGGCGGTTCTGACCAACAGACCGTTTGCGCCGCCTTCGCCACCACCGACATATGTTTCGATGTTTTCAAGGCGTGGTTTTAATCCATCAATTTTTTCAACGCTGATGCCAGATGGAACCTGTGCAACTTTCAATTTACCGTCTGTTTCAAATTTATCTTCAACGCCAGCCAAACGCGAAGAAATACTGTTTGTTCCGGTTAATCCTGAAACTTTTTCGGCCGGAATACCCGTTGCGATATAGTCAGATTTTAATGTTGTTATGTTATTAGATTCGTCTTTGTTAAACTTATCTTCTAATGCGGTGGTTCTGGCCAATAGACCATTTGCGCCACCTTCGCCACCGCCGACATATGTTTCAACTGTTTCAAGACGCGGTTTTAATCCGTCAATTTGTTCAACACTGATGCCAGATGGGATTTGTGCAACCTTTAATTTACTGTTGCCACTGGCATCGGTTTCAAATTTATCTTCTAATGCGATTGTGCGGTTTTTGATACCATTAACCTCGGTTTGGGCTGCTTTGGCATTAACCACGGCAACCAGACCACCTTCGCCAGTTAATCCGTTAACCTTTGCCATTTCCAAGGTTGGAACAATATCTGCCTTTAACGTTGTAATTCCACTGGCGTCTTTGTCAAATTTATTTTCAATTTTTTCCGTGCGCAATGCAATTTGTTCAAGTTCTTCCGAATCGGCTTTGGCTGCAATTGCAGTATTTAATTCGGCGGCAGTATTGGTAATTGCTGCATTATTTTCAGCGATTGCAGCATTGGCTTCGGCGATTGCGGCACTGGTTTCAACAATATTTTCTTGAACCTGTTGATTCAGACTATGTAACAGTGTCGCAGCGCTGTTTTGTGTTGGTTGGGATGTAGATGTGGTTTTGTTTCCGACGGAAATAGCTTTGCCCATCAATCGTGCCGAATCGGTCGATGATGCAACAGCCACAGCGGGTGTCGCAACAGTCTTGGCCGATTTTACAACGGCGGTTTGTGGTGTAATTTTGGAAATCATCGGTGTTGCCGACCGTGCCTTTGGTGCCGCAGTTGTTGCAGGTTGTGCGCCAGCCTTTGCGGTTGATGTCGCGCCCAATTGACGAACACTGGATGCAGAATATGCGCTGCCAGTAAATACACCTAATAAAACAAGAACAGATGCTAAAATTTTATTTTTTAACATGATTTCCTTCCTTTTTTGTTTCCCCTCGATATCATACCAAAAACACGACGCAAACGGCAGTTTTCTGCCATTAACAGCCGCGTGGTAACTTTTGTTTGTATCCCTTCGTTCAAAATCGTAGCAAATTTTGTAAAATTAAAGCAAGACAAAAATGTTATCAAAGTTTTTTCTGGACATAAATATTAAGAGAGTATACAATTCGTGTCGTTTGCGGGCATGGTATAATGGTAGCACGAAAGCTTCCCAAGCTTTAGACGAGGGTTCGATTCCCTTTGCTCGCACCAACGTATTTGTGATTTTGGTTGAATAAACGATGACAAACGAAGAAATATATGATGTGTTGAGCGATGTTTACAGAGTTGTAGATATTGCAGGCAAAGATAAAGTAAAACGAATTTATCGAATTTTGTTTTCAAATAAAAAAGAAACATCGTTGTGTGGTGGCAAATACTGTGGGTTGGTTCAGCATACCAAGAATATTTTATCCGATTTTATGAATCAGAAAAATTTGGTAGACATATTTGATAAAAAACAAATTAAATCTTTGTATTCTATATTGTCGGAATATCAAATTTATCCAATTTGTCCGCTCTGTGGGCATGCGATAAAAAGATATTCTAATAATAAACACCCTGATGAATTTTCATGGGATCACATAACGCCAAAATCATTGGGCGGATCCAGTGATATATATAATTTACAGCCTACACACAAAGAATGTAATAATCGCAAGGGAAACGATATGCTTTACCATGCGCATTATAACATAGAAATTATTGTGAATATTAATTTTAGTGTAAATATGGCAAAAAAAGATAAGCGCTGTCATAAAAAGAATTTGCGCAAGAAAGATTATTTGCAGCACTGTAAATGCGGTTTTTGCAGATAGTTTGTTCCGTAACAAATAATTTGACTTTTTGTGTTTTTAGGTTCATAATACCACTGCAAATCCCAAAGATTGCCATTATTGAACACCCTGTGCACGGTTGTGCAAGGAACATCATCCGACGAGTTTTCGTTCTTGATGTTGGTTTTTTTTTGTGTGATTTTTGGGATAACGAAATTCGATAACAAAAAAAATACAAAGGAGTATAAATTATGGCAACAGTTATCAGATTAGCACGCTATGGTGCAAAAAAACGCCCATATTATCATGTCGTTGTGACAGATTCCAGAAACGCTCGTAATTCGGGTAATATATTGGAAACAGTTGGAAAATACAATCCAATGTTGGCCAAGACGGATGAAAAACGCGTTGTTTTGGATATTGAAAAGATTAAATCTTGGATGGCAAAGGGCGCAAAACCGTCTGACCGTGTATATAAATTCTTGGTTGTTGCGGGTGTTGTAAGCGCGAAACCAATTCCAAATCAAACAAAGAAAAATCAACCTTCTGAAAAAACACAACAGAAAGCAAAAGACAAAGCAGATAAATTAGCAAAAATCGCTGAAGAAAAAGCCGCAGCAGAAGCAGCCGCCAAGGCAGCAGCCGAAGCCCCAGCAGAAACACCTGCGGAAGAAGTTGTTGCAGAAGAATCTGCCCCAGCTGAAGCACAAGCAGAATAATTATGACGCGATTTTATCTCGGGAAAGATATCGTTAAAGATTCACGCCAACAATACAGTTTTTCTGAGTATATGGCGGCGTTAGACGAAGTCTTTGCGTCTGTATGGTTTGATACTGTGGCCGAACGGGATCTTTTTCGAGATACGTACAGGATAAATTTGTGGAGTATCGCGCTTTATGCTGTCGAACATAATATTGACGAAATAAAGCATATTCATAGTATTCAACAACAGTTGTTGAAAATTTCGGGATGCAGATTGCGCAATCACAAATATGATAAAACCAGATGAAAGAAACTAAAAAAATCTTAGTTGGAAAAATTGTTGCCCCCCAAGGTATTCGGGGCGAATTTCGTGTGCAAACTTTCACCACTAAACCGATAGATTTGCAAAATTTGTCGGTTTTTGGTGATGGGATTGTCGCGAAAGATTTTCATTTTGTGCGCCCTGTTCCGAACACGAATGTCATAATCGCACAAATTGACGGTGTTAATGACCGAAATGCCGCAGAAACATTACGTGGTACAGAATTATTTATATCGCGCGATGATTTGCCAGAATTAAAAAGGGACGGCGAATATTATCAATCTGATTTGATTGGTTTTTCAGTTGTGCGAAATGGCAAAGAAATTGGTAAAATTGTCTGTTTCCAAAATTTTGGTGCAGGTGATATCATGGAATTAGATAATGGTGATATGATATCTTTCCGTGGTGCAAATGTAGATATTGAGAGAGATGTAGTGACAGTTGAATAAACAAAAAGCAAAGAGAGGTAAAAAATGCGTAATACAATTTATATTCCAATTGTTGATACACAATGTCCATCACAAAAGACCAAGGCAACATGTGATGTAAATCAATATGTTCAAAAAGAAAACGAATTGTTTCATTTGTCATTAAATGAAAATATTTTGTCTTTGAATAAACCGTATGCCGAAAATCGTGCAGAATATGATGCAGAATTCGCAAAAATAAACGCTATGTGCGAAGAATGCAAAAAAAGATGTAACGGCAGATAATTTATGGCGGAGCAATATTATGAGCAATAATAAAACTATAACATATGCTGTGACATTCAAAAACGGACAAAACCAGATACATTCTGAAATGTGCGATTTTGATATCGAACATAGCCGCATTGATTTTACAAAATGCCCGATTATCAATGAAGTTTTTGTGTTGGGATTGAAACGTGATTTTAAAATAAATTCTCTGGAATCCATTGATGTTGATTTGGATGTAAAAAATGGCGTTATACCACAAACTTTGGCAAACGCTTCGGCGTATTGTGCACAATGCAAAATGAAACATCGCGAACGTGAAAACGGTTAAAAACCAAAGAGTACGAAAGAAATGAGAAAGCTTGTGTTTATAAATTTTTCTAATCCAAATGCCCTTGAAGGTGAACGACCATATCGTGCACATTGTGAATTTGATTTACAAAACAATGTGATTGTTGATGTTTATAAATGCCCTATTGTTTCAGAAATGCAGAACGAACACGTTGATAATCGTGTTATTTTTCATGCAAGTGATGAAGTTTTTGTTTTTCAAACCCCAGATAGTGCAAAACATATTTACGACAAAGCATTGTTTAAAAATATGTGCGCAAATTGTCCAAATAAACATAACGAAAGATAAAAGCAAATGCATTTTAATATACTGACCGTTTTTCCAGAAATGTTCCCAGGGACGCTTTCCGGCGGGGTTGTTGGACGCGCACTGGACAAAGGGATTTGGTCGTATAATGTTATAAATATTCGCGATTTTGCTATCAATAGCTATGGCAGTGTCGATGACGAACAATTCGGTGGTGGCGCAGGCATGGTTATGCGCCCTGACGTGTTGGGAAATGCGTTGGATTCTATTAAAAATCCGGGAAAAATCATATATTTTTCGCCACGCGGACCGCGTCTTGACCAAAAAATGGTGCGCGAATTTGCGTCTGACGATAAAAATATGGTTTATACCCTGCTCTGTGGTCGGTACGAAGGAATTGACCAACGGGTTATTGACGCATATAATATTATGGAATTATCTATTGGCGATTATGTGTTGTCAGGCGGTGAAATTGCCGCGCAAGTTTTTATTGACAGCACGGTTCGTTTGCAGAATAATGTAGTCGGTGGCGGCGTCGAAGCCACCAGTAACGAAAGTTTCGAAATCGGCGGGCTAGAATGGCCATTATATACCCGTCCGTCAG
>CAMZDE010000007.1 GCA_947305255.1 uncultured Alphaproteobacteria bacterium | reverse complement strand
TGCCCAGACACAGTCTTGAAAATGTCATGTCGGCGATTTCGTTGGTGGTGATTACGCCCAAAATCTTGCCAATTGCGTCGCCGGCGTGGCGGACGTATTCGGCAAAGATATCATAATTGCCGTCATATTTTGTGACCGCGTTATTCAATTCATTGATTGCGTCCGATAACAATTCGTATGTGCGTTCATTGATTGCAACGCGTGATTCATTGCCACCCATCAATTCGTGCATCTTTGTTTTGATTGCCTTTAACAATTCATCGAATCCATCGCCCAAGGTCGCCGATGTGTAAATTACATTTTTATTTGTTTTGTTTTTTATTAAATCGGATTTATTTACAACCGTGATTTCATTTTTGTTGATTGTGTTTGGCACAGTATTATAAACGTGAATTATTAAATCTGAATTTTTAATTTCATCATGTGTGCGTGCGATACCTATTTTTTCAATAGTGTCGTTCGAATCGCGGATTCCTGCGGTATCCGACAGGTTGACCAGATATCCATCGATATCGATTTGTGATGATACTACATCGCGCGTAGTGCCGGCGATATCGGAAACTATGGCGCGATTTGAACCAACCAATTTATTAAATATTGATGATTTACCGATGTTTGTTTCGCCAATTAATACAATATTAAAACCGTTGCGCAGGGCGCGATTCGCGCGGTATCCGTCGATTGCTGATTTTAATTCGTCTAATAAATTTTGTGTTTCATTTAATATTTTTTTATCAATGTTTTTTGGTAAATCGTCCGCGTCGTAATCCAGAATCGCCGCGCTGTACGCCGATATTTCAATCATTTTATCACGCCATGCGATATAGGTTTTAGAATCGCCGCCGGTTAATGAACGCAAAGCGCTTTGGCGTTGTTTGTCGGTTTGCGCATCAAGCAAGGCGATTAAACCATCGACATCTGTTAAATCCATTTTATTATTGTAAAAAGCGCGTTTCGAAAATTCACCGCGTGTTGCGATGCGTGCGCCGCGTGTGCGTAAAAATTCAAATATTTTTTCAATAACCGCAGGGGATCCGTGTGAATATATTTCGACAACATCTTCGCCAGTGAACGAATTTGGTGTATCAAAAAATACTGCAACACATTGGTCAATCAAATCGCCGTTATCGTCGCGCAGGTTTGTAAAATATGCATGACGCGATTCAAACTTGCTTTTGTTAATAATACGTCCAAATAATTCTGATAAATCATTGCCGCTGACGCGGATAACCGCGACGCCTGATTTCCCATGTGCAGATGATAATGCGAATATAGTTTCGTTATTCATTTTTTATTTTCCACTGATTTCTTTTAATGCCATTGGAACCAATTTTGTGACGTCTAAATCTGGGTTTTGTGATACCAAATGTTGCGCCATGTCAATTATGTCCATGCGGCGATAGCCTAAAGATTCCAACGCCGCCAACAAATCAGGCAGAGCGCCACCAGCGTTCGTTCCGCCAAAATCAAAGTTGCCGCCACCCATTTTATTTTTTAATTCGACAATGATTTTTTCGGCGACTTTCTTGCCAACCCCTGGGGCGGTCGCGATTGTTTTTGCATCGCCTGTGGCGATTGCGGTCATTAATGTATCTGTTTTTATTGTGGACATTATGGCCATTGCAACCTTTGGCCCGACGCCCGATACGGTCGTTAATTGGTTAAACAGGTTTTGTGCCGCGATGGTCGAAAAACCAAACAAACGTATAGAATCTTCGCGCACAACGGTTTCAATCCATAGGCTTGCATTCGATTTTAATGCCAAGATTTCCGGTGTATAGACTTTGTATCCGACAGACCCAGCCATTAAAATTACAAAATCATCACCGATATAATCAATTACACCTTGCAATTTTCCAATCATCTGTTATCCTTTTTGGGTAATTTTAATATAATAAAATCAAAAGGTCAAATATGAGTGGACACAGCAAATGGCACAACATCCAACACAAGAAAGGATTGGTTGATGCGGCACGCAGCGGTTTATTTACTAAATTGGCGCGTGAAATAACTATGGCGGCAAAATTGGGCGATAAAAACCCAGATAATAACCCAAGATTGCGTTTGGCGATTTTACAGGCGCGTAAAAATTCTATGCCGAACGATAATATCAAACGCGCGATTGAAAAGGCGTCGGGCGCGAATACTGATAATTTCGTGGCGGTACGTTACGAAGGATATGGCCCGAACGCGGTGCCTGTGATTGTTGAGGCTTTGACTGATAATCCGCGCAGAACTGTGCCTGAAATTCGTAATATTTTTGCCAAGAATGGCGGCAATATGGGCGAAGAAGGTTCGGTCGTATTTATGTTTTCACATGTGGGTCAGATTATGTATCCGGCATCAATCGGCAAAACCGAAGATGAAATGATGGAAATCGTTATGGATGTAGATGCTGATAATCTGGAAACCAGCGAAGAAGGTTTTATCATTACAACAAAAACCGATAATTTTATGAATATTCAAAAAGCATTATCGGATAAATTAGGTGAACCTGAAAATGCTGAAATCACATGGGTTCCAAATATGCCAATGGATTTAGATGATGAAGCCTATGCGAAACTTGAAAAATTAGTGGACGCGTTGGACGATAATGATGATGTGCAGAAAGTCTTCACTGCCGCTGCATAAAAATAAAATTATAATAATAAATCTGCAACAAAAAACGGCAACTTATGTAGCGTTTGTACACTGCGTTGCCGTTTTTCATTGTACCTTCATTATTCTAATTTATTTTTTTTGTACACTGTACTTGCCGACAACTTCGCATCTGAAAAATTCTCTTTAATTTTAATAGAATCATTCTAGTTTATTTTTGAAAAAAACTAGTTTGTACACTGTACTTACATCTGAACAATTCTCTTTAATTTTAATAGAATCATTCTAATTTATTTTTGAAAAAAACCGGCAAAACGCCGGTTTTTGTTGTTTTTTGCAACGGAAATCGGTTATTGATTTGCGGGTTTTTGTTCGCCAGATTTCGCAGCATTCATACGTTGTTCATATAATGCTTCGAAATCTACCATTTGCAATGCCAAAGGTTGGAATCCAGATTCCGCGGTCAAACGTGTGACCAGTGCGCGAACCGCCGGAAATAACACTGTTGGAACATCAATCAATAATGTTCTGCGTTTGGCTTCTTCGTCTTTTTCTTCGTATTGAACCATTCCGGTGTATGTGGATTCAATCAAAAAGATAGATTTGTCATCTTTGTCCAATTTAGAATGAACGCGTGTCACCAAATCAACCATATACAGGTTGTTTTCAGAGCCTTTGATATTAATATCAATGTTTAATTCGATTTTTGCCTGACCGTTTTCTTGTTTAAAGAATAATTCGGGCACATTTGGGCTTTCGAACGAGATATCTTTTAAGAATTGAGAGATAATATTAAACTTTGGCATTTTTGCTCCTTTTTTTATGCTCGGTTTTATGATAATATAGCATTAGAAAAAGATTTTTACAAGTGGGGGGGACGATAAAATGTTGCTTTTTAATAATTTTGTGCGGTTTTTGTGTCTTGGGGCTATCATGTTCGCCGTTGCAGGCTGCGATTTATCAAGTCCGACACATGTTGGCGATGATTCAAAAATACCGTCTAATTTGCGTGCAGTGTCGTATTCTAATCTGCCGGGTTGGCGTGATGACGATGTGCGATATGCGTTGCAAGCGTTTCGTAACACGTGCAAGGCAAAGATTCAATATAGTGGTGCCGTTATTCCGGACCCAGAATTATTGCGTGAAAAATGCAATATGTTGCCGAGTGCGTCTGCGGATATCGCGACCGTGCGTGCGTGGTTTGAATCTAATTTCCAACCGTATCAGGTTTATAATGAAAAAGGCGGCCAGACGGGAACCTATACCGGTTATTATTCACCAGTAATTGACGGTTGCAAAAAACAGACCGCCAAATGTAACGAACCGATTATGGGTGTGCCTATTGACGGAAAAAATTACAAAGGTGTTTCAAAGCGCGACATTGTGAACAAAAAAATAGGGCGTGTTTTATACTGGGCGAACATAGTCGATGTGCAAAATCTGCAAATCCAAGGCAGTGGTATGTTAAAGTTAGAAGACGGCAAAATGGTTAAACTGAATTTTGCAGCGGTTAATGATATGCCTTTTAAATCTATTGGTGGACAATTGAAAGAGAAAGGAATCAAACCAGACGGTGGATATTCTGCGGACGCGGTTTGGACATATTTAAAGAAAAACCCAAAGTTGGCCAAAGAGGTTATATACAATAATCCGCGGTATGTGTATTTCTATGAAACACCACAACAAAGTGTTATTGGAAAGTTAGGAACGCCGCTTTCTAAGATACGCAGTGTTGCAATGGACGATTCTCTGTACACGTTGGGGTTGCCGGTGTATATTAATACTACGTTGTCCGACGGGCGTTCGTTCAATCGTTTGATGATTGCCCAAGATACAGGTGGTGCAATACGTGGTTGGATTCGCGCAGACATATTCTTTGGTTCTGGTGACGAAGCATATCAGGTTGCGCATGGTCAACACAGTCAAGGTCGTATGTTTATTTTAATGCCGAAAGAATACAGTTATGTCAAACCAAGATAAAAAAGTAAATTTGAATATTCGTAAATCACGTCCACAAACACTGGCGTCATCGTTCGGTTCGTTGATGGACAGTTTTGGTGTGCGGGCATCTGATGCAGATTTGGTGACAAATTGGCGTAATGTTGTTGGAAATGAAATTGCAAATATTGCACGTGTTGTTGCAATTAAAACGTTAAAGAATAATAAGTTTAATATTGTGTTGCGGCCTGTGTCGGCGGCGTTTGCGTTGGAATTATCGTACAAAGTTGATGAATGTATAGCCAAGATAAATGCATACTATGGTCGTGATGCGGTGTCAAAAATAACAATCAGGAAATAATATGAAACGTATTTTGGGAATTGACCCAGGTCTTTTGCATACAGGTTGGTCAATCATAGATGTGGTTGGTTCGTCGCGCAAATATGTTGCCAGTGGGGTTATATTGCCGCCTACGAAAATTGATTTGTCTGAAAGATTGTCATTCATATTTAATAATGTATCAAAATTATGTGATGATTTTCAGCCTAATGAATGTGGTATAGAAGTCATATTTGTAAATAAAAATGGAAAAACAACACTGCTTTTGGCTCAGGCACGTGCGGCGGCTATTGTTGCGGTTGCAAATAAAAATATTCCGGTATTTGAATACGAACCGAACAAGGTTAAAAAAGCTTTGGCGTGCACAGGACACGCAGACAAAGAACAAATATATAAAATGTTGTCTATGTTGTTGCCTATGGCAAAGCCAAAGACCAGTGACGAAAGTGACGCTATTGCAATTGCGTTAACACATGCAAACACTTCGCGTATCGCATAGGATAAATTTTCATTTGTAAAATATTTTTTTGTGGTATTATTTATTACCAGAGGATTTTATGAGCAGAGAGAAATATATTTCAATGAAAAAAAACGTGACCGGATTTTCGTTCGCAAATCTTGGGTTGTTCTCTGGATTTGGCGCTGGTGTCGTGAACGCGGTTTATTCGTTGACTTTGCTGGGGATTTTTGAATTATTTTTTTCAGAGAAAGTTGCATCTGGGGCGGTTGGCATATATGCGGCTTTGTATGCGTTGTTTGCATGTGTTGTCGGCGTTTTTTCAGCAGAAATATTACATTGGTTCACAAAAACGAGATTGTTATATATCACAATGGCGACGTTGGGTGCATGCTATGCGATGATGAGTTTTTCTGTGAAACCTTTCACTTTTATTGCTTTGGATTATGTGGCCCAAGCGGCGTTAACATTGATAAATATTTTGTTGCCATTATTTATATCCGATTTTTCCAAAGGTATTGGAATGGAAAAATTAAATGCGCGCTTTCATTTATGGACGAATGTGGGGGCGTTGATTGCGCCTGTATTTGCGATGACTGTGGTTTCACATTTCGCAGGTAATTACAGAACACCTTTTTTGGCGGCAGGTATGATTTATTTTTCAGGATTATTATTTTTCAAACATTTTGGAATTGTTCAACAAGAAAAAGTTTTGAAACATGTGAAAATGAAAAAGATGGTGCGTGCATTACGTATTGGAATGAAATCGTTTTTTGCGCGGTCTGGAATGTTGCGTGCATATATGGTTAATTTTGGTTTTTATGCGTTGCGGGCAATGCGTTTGTTGTATGTTCCGATTGTTGTGATTGAAAATGGTTTTTCAAATGAAACGTTGGGTATT
The DNA here is from genome assembly GCA_947305255.1 of uncultured Alphaproteobacteria bacterium. Taxonomy (GTDB): domain Bacteria; phylum Pseudomonadota; class Alphaproteobacteria; order Rs-D84; family Rs-D84; genus Enterousia. The sequence continues at coordinate 22,468 of CAMZDE010000007.1, read as the reverse complement.
GTTTTGTCTTTGGGAATATTGCCATATATAATCATTGAATCTTTCATCGGTAAATTGATAAAAAAATATGGTGTCAGATTATGGTTAACATTGGGATTTTTGCTGTTCGCGTTATGTTCTTTCTTTGCGACATTTGCATCGGGCGATAGTTTGTTATTAATCTTTATTTTATGGCAAATCCCAGGTGCGTTTATGGAAGCGTCACACGATTTATTATTCTTTAACGATATGCCACGTCGGGAACAGGCGCGTTTTTACGGTATTTTCAGAACCAGTGTAAATGTCCCCAGTGTTGTTGCACCGATTTTAGGCGCGGCATGTATCGCAATATTTGGAACAACGGCGGCCGTATGGTTGATTACTGGGGTTGTTGGAATTTTGTCAACTATTATTTTATGGTCAAAACGTTAAAATAATAGGCCTTGCGTTGGGGCTTTTTTCTTTGTATGATTTCAGATGAGAAAGAAAGAGGTTTTACATGGCAAAGAAAGAAGTTGCAAAAGAAACAGTTGCACAAAAAAATCCGGCGCTGGAATCTGCGTTGGCACAAATTCAAAAACAATTCGGCAAAGAAGCCATCATGAAAATGGGTGATGGTTCCCAACAAAATATAGAGGCGATTTCATCTGGGTCGTTGGGGTTGGATATCGCATTGGGAATCGGTGGTTATCCACGTGGTCGTATTGTTGAAATTTATGGGCCTGAAAGTTCGGGTAAGACAACGTTGGCCTTGCATGCGGTGGCCGAAGCGCAAAAGAAAGGCGGGACCTGTGCATACATTGATGCAGAAAACGCCTTGGACCCAAGTTATGCAAAAAAATTAGGTGTTGATGTTGCAAATTTGATTATTTCACAACCTGATTCTGGTGAACAGGCGTTAGAAATTGCAGATACTTTGATTAAATCTGGCGCGGTTGATGTTGTGGTTATTGATTCTGTGGCCGCGTTGGTGCCAAAGGCAGAATTGGAAGGAAATATCGGCGATAGTTTCGTTGGAACAACTGCGCGTTTGATGTCTCAAAGTCTGAAAAAACTGGCGGGTTCTGTTTCGCGCAGCAACACATTGTTGATATTCATTAATCAAATTCGTATGAAAATCGGTGTTATGTTTGGAAATCCTGAAACAACATCGGGCGGTAATGCGTTGAAATTCTATGCGTCTGTGCGTTTGGATATTCGCAGAACAGGTGCAATCAAAGACAAAGAAAATATTATCGGAAACGAAACCCGTGTTAAGGTTGTTAAAAACAAAGTTGCACCACCTTTCCGGACTGTGGATTTCAAAATTATGTACGGCGAAGGTATTTCGCGCATCAGTGAAATTTTAGATATGGGTGTGAAATATAACTTTATTGAAAAGGCTGGATCGTTTTATTCATACAATAATGAACGTATCGGCCAAGGTGAAGCAAACGCGCGCCAATGGTTGAAAGATCACGAAGATGTTCAAAAAGAATTGTTGGATAAAATTATGGCTCGTGCCAGTGGTATCGCCGAAGAAATGACAACAGGGCCGTCTGATGACGATGGTGATGTTGTTGTTGAAAGTGATGAATAATATTTTGTGGCGGCACGAAAGTGTCGCCTGAAATTTAAAACAAAGGAGAACACAGATGAAATTTTCTAGGTTTTTTGCTTTAACAGATGTTGCATTGCGTGGACATGTTTTTAATCCTTTGTGGTGGTCGCGCGAACGCAGACGCGAAAGACGTTATAAAGTTATATTGTCTGTGATACCACGTTATTTCAAAAGGTATCTGCCACAAACAGGGGATGTTCCAGAACGCAAAGTCATCAAAAATGACGGGGGTGAAAAAATTTGGACACTTTGGTTGCAAGGTGAAGAAAATGCGCCTGCGTTGGTCAAAGCATGCTATCGCAGTGTGCGTCGTCATTGTAAGCAAGAATTAGTTGTGTTAGATGAAAAGACCGTTTTTGATTATATAACGTTGCCTGAAAAAATTATAGAAAAACGGCGCGCTGGGAAAATCAAAAACGCGCATTTCGCAGATATTTGTCGTGTTGAATTGTTATATGAACACGGTGGCTTTTGGTTGGATTCGACTGGGTTTGTGACCGCGCCAATTCCTGATTGGATTGTTGATGCAGATTTCTTTATGTTTTTAACTGGTCACACGGGCAGCCCATATAGTTTTGTTCAAAACTGTTTTATACGTTCGCGCAAGGGGGCTTATTTGCTGGATGCGTGGCGTGCTATGATATTAAATTATTGGATGAACGAAGATCATAATTTTGATTATTTTATGCATCAGTTATTGTTCAAGACTTTGGTTATGAATGACGAAAGGGCAAAAAAATATTTTGCTAAGATGCCGCATGTCGATCAGGATCCAACCCATATGTTATGGTGGGATTACAAAGACAAACCATTCGATAAAAAGACATTTGATGATGTGACATCGGGGGCGTTTTTCCAAAAATTGACATATCGTGGCAGTGATAATCCGATATCTGGGTCGTTCGCAGATGTTATGATAAACAAAATGTAAAGGGTGGATTTAATGAAACCAAAAATATCTATAATTATTCCAATGTGGGGCGTTGAAAAATATTTGCGCCGTTGTTTGGATAGTGTGTTAAATCAGACTTTCACGGATTGGCAGGCAATTTGTGTTGATGATGGTGGGCCTGATAAATCTGGGGAAATCGCCGAAGAATATGCGGCACGTGATAAACGTTTCATCGTGTTGCACAAAGAAAACGGCGGGTTATCTGATGCGCGCAATTATGGAATGCCATATGCCACTGGTGATTATATAATGTATATGGACAGTGACGATTTTATTCATCCACAAACAATGGAAATCGCGTATGATATCGCGAAAAAGAATAAATCTGATATTGTGTCATTTACGTATGATAGGTTTTATAGACCGCAATTGATGGTATATCATAAACTGGGGTTCAATACTGATAATGTTGTGCCGTTTGGAATCAAGAAAAGATATAATATCGATAAAATAAAAACACGGACGACAGATGATGTCTTTGAATTGGCAACAGAACGGACACACAACAAAACGAATCCAAATCGTAAATGGTTGATTAAACATTGTCAGGTTTGGAAAAACCTTTATAAAAAATCTTTAATCAAAGATACGCCATTTATCAAAGGTATTGTGTTTGAAGATTTTCCATGGTGGTCTGCGATAATGCTGAAACGTCCGCGTGTGACGGTTGCGCCGTTGCCATTGTATTATTATATTCCTAATTTTGGTGGAATTGTTTTGTCTGCAAAACAGTTGCGTATCATGCGCAGTTTATGCACAGGAATAAAATATGCCTATGGTTTATACAAAGACAAAGCAGATTCAGAACAAATGAAAAAATGGCAATCGCAATTTATGTGGTATTTTGTAAATTGGGCGTTTCGTAAATTAAAATATCTGAAAAACGATGATGAAATAAATGCGGCGCGTGAAGAATTTATCGAAATGAACAATATGGGCGTATTTGATGCTGTGCCAAACGAATGGTATGGTTTGCGCGAAAAAATTTATGCTTTCATTGGGGCGAAATAAATGAAGTGCGCACAACCAAAGATATCTATTATCATACCGATGTATAATGTTGAAAAATATTTACGTCGGTGTTTGGATAGCGTATTAAATCAAACTTTCCAAAATTGGCAGGCCATTTGTATTGATGACGGCAGTCCTGATAATTCTGGGGTTGTCGCCGATGAATATGCGGCACGTGATAAACGCTTTGTGGTTGTTCATAAAAAAAATGGTGGTGTCAGCAGTGCACGTAATGTTGGGTTAAAGCGTGCGCGTGGTGAATACATAATGTTTTTAGATAGTGATGATTGTTTGCATCATCAAACGATGGAAATCGCGTATGGTTTTGCAAATGAATATGGCGTTGATATTGTTTCTTTTGCGCATAATAAAAAAATGTATAAATCTATAACCGATGGTATGGACGCGGCGCAATTGATAAAACTGTATGATTCTGAAAATTATGATTTGAAAAATATAAAATATAAAAAAACAGATAATTTAATAGATTTTGCAACAGAACGAAATCATACCGCGGGTGTGTGGAAAATTCGGCATTGTTATCCGGTTGTGCATATGTATAAACGCGATTTATTGGCGGGAATATCTTTTGACGAGAATATAAAAATATCCGAAGATTTTCCTTTTTGGACGGCGGTGTTGTTGCGAAATCCAACAGGTGTTATATTGAAAACGCCTTTGTATTTTTATATTCCGAATATGGAATCTGCATTGCGTGCGGCCGATTCAAAAAAGGTTTTTGATAATGTCACTATGGCAACAGAACGTGCGTTTAATATTGTTAAATCATCGCAGCCGTCAAATGAATGGTATCGTGTTTGGGCGCGTGAATTTTTGTGGCCTTTTGTTATAATCTTTATGCGTTCTTTTCAATATAGTAATGCGGCGAAGCGGTTGTTGGCTAATATGTCACGCCAAGGTATATTTGATTCGCCACAAACATTGCGTGCAAAAAAATATAAACACAGAATAGAAAGAATTATATCCCAGATTTCTTAAAACGCGGCGGGATTTTTACGACAATCTTTAACCCCATCATCGCTGGTTTTCGCAATGCATATATCGGACGAATATATGTCTGTAAAAATCGTGCGATGCGCAACCATTTTTCAGAGTGCGCTTTTTGATTTGTGACGGCGTTTATTGTTCCGTTTCCGCGGCGGCGTAGGTGATTCAGCCAATCTGTGCCGCGCATTTTTGCTTTTTGTTCCAACATATCCATATCGATTGCGCCAAAATGCAAAAGGTATAAATTTTTATCAATATGAAAATTATGGTGTTTTATGCTATGAAAACCACTGCCCCAAGTGACGGGTTTATTTATCACAACTGGTTTTGTATAACGTGTAGAAAGCAGGGCGTATTCGCGTTGTTCTAAAAATGGCGCATGTTTGTCTAAGACTGCCTCTGAATATAAATGTTGACCGACGTCCAGTCCCAGACCTGACATGGTTGTATGAATTTTTTTGCATGATAAATATTCAGATAATTTTTTATTTATCTTTGGGTCGACAATTAAAAATTCATCACTATCACAACCAATTATTATGTCGTATTTTTTTAATAATTTTTGTGCAAATTCAGAAATCTTGTTTATTCTATATTTGTCGCCCGCCGAACGAGACATTGGTATATGTGGTAATTTGCTTATGTGCGCTTTGCCGCAATTTTCAGGCGTTTTTTGGTCGGTGCCGTCTAATAAAATATATAGATTTTCAGTTCCAAGTTGTTTGCCATAATATGCAATCCAACGTGATAAGAAAAATTCATCGTCACGTGCCATAGTGATTGCTGCGATACGTTTTATTCTGCTTTGTTTCATATTAAACCACTTTTTATTTTTTGTATTGCATATTTGATTTTCCGATTAAATATTTTAATTTTGTCGGATGTTAAAAATTCATTCATGTATTTTTGTCCGTAAATACGATTTGCAGTATCCATAATTGCCGCAACCGCATCTGTGTCAGAATTATCAATTACATATTTTATCTGGGCGCCGCAATCACCATTGTGACGTGTAAAGCATGCGCGTTTAACAAAAGGACAACCGCGTTTGAACAATGTACGTGGTCGATTATAAGTGAAACGGCCGCGAACTGTATATATTCCGTCCCATGAACAATCATTGTTTGTTATAAGGTTTGTTAACCCATGTTCATATTTCACAGTGATAGCAGTTTTATCAGATTCGCGCACCACAGATGATATAAATTTATTGAACCAGCGGGTTAAAAAAACGTTCTTGTTTAATCGAATAAACCAAGATTCCATAAACGAATGTGTTCTGTGTTTCGATATAACCATGCCGCATGCGTCGGCCGGATTTGATTCGATTTTTTTCAATATGTTGGTCATATCAAACATAGGCCCAAACACAGAATCATTCACCAAATACACAACGTCATAATTATTTAATATCTTTTTATCGCGTGCATGATGATATGCGCGTTTATAAGATCCAAAATCGTATTCACCGTGACGTTTTGCAATCGTGCGCAACGTGTATTTTTTTATTTTATCAATTTCGCATCTGGGGCAGGTGGAATCAAGGCATAATATTACATCGCCAAATTTTGATAGTGTTGATACGTAATGCAATATTGCCCCGTCTAAAATCCCGTCTTTGTCATATCCTGCGAATAGAAATAATCGTCTACAATTACCCATGTCTATTGTCCATATACATATAGTAAAGCAGAAAAAACTAAATTTTGCAATAGCATAAAATAAATGTTATTGCTTGATTTTATGCGGTATATTTTCCATAATTTATAGTGATTTTTTAAGGGGGCGTTCGTGGAAATTTTATACGATAAAAAAAGAAAAGATATAACATTTTGCACTATGTTATTCAAAATGCCACAACAGGCGGATTTGTCTTCGTTGAAGAAAATGAATCGAAAATTTGAAGATTTCTATTTGCCGTCGTTAAAGAGATTAATAGAAACTTTCCAGAAAGTTGCTGTGTGGTGCGATAAAGAAACATCAGAATATATAAAAAAGAATAATTTAGATAAATATGTAGATATGAAGGTTATGGATTTTGATGAATTGCCGCATTATCAGGAACGCTCTGAATGGTTGGATATTTTGCGTGGTATGCATGGGAATGTCGGATATTTATTCCATCACAAAACACCGGAACAATGGATTGATTATTTGATGTTGATTATGGCAAAACCGTCTGTTATGGAATGGGCGGCGACGCGGAATAAATTTAAGACTAAATATTTTATGTGGTTGGACGCGGGGTCTTTCCATCCGATGTATGAAAATTTTTGGTGGAATTGGAATGGTTCTGTGGCGGCAAAACCTGAACGTGTTCGTATTACTATATCACCAACTTTGGGCAAGACGCGTCCGCACGGTGTTCCAAATTTTATTTATAGAATATATAAGAAGCTTTGTAAGCCGATTCCGCCTGCAACACGGTCTTCGCTGGTTAAACAGAATTTATTAGATATCGCGATGATAAATGCTGATTATGATGTGCCGGCGTGCAGTATAATGGCGACCGCGGAAAATACACATAAATTTTATAATCAATTTGAAACGGTGCGTAAAATAATGAAAAACCACGGTTTGGTTTCTACGGAACAGGCTGTGTTTCAGGCGATGATGAAATTCGATACAACAGATATGTTCGAATTGTCATATGTTCATGGTTATACGGGTGTTTATGCCGGTGTCGCCAAGGCAGAACCTGATCATTTGTTGTAAATATAACAAAGGGGATTTTTTTATGGGACTTAAAATTTATGCCGAAAAATCATGGACGAAATGGTTTAATCGTGAAACACGTAATCAATATATGCGTGACGTCAAAATTAACGAATATCCAAAAGGTATTATTGTGAACGAAAAATTGCGTGGATTTGGCGTGTTTGATAAAAACTATAAATTTGTAAAATCGTCACGTCAGGTTCGCAAAAATAACGGACAATTTGTTCCTAAATTTAACCATAATGATATTCCATATGTGGACGAAGATGTTGTTTTTGTTGGTAATGTTTATCCGCAATTTGGACATTTTTTGTTGGAACATCTGAATCGGGCCTATGCGGCGTTGGACAAGAAATATCAAAAGATGAAATTCGTTTTAATTAATAATAAATCTGTGGAACCTGTGCCGGAATATATGTTCGTATTTTTAGAATTGTTGGGGATAGAGCGAAAAAATATTTTAATTTTAGATCGTACAACACAATTTAAAAATGTCTATGTCCCAGACCAAGGTTTTAATATACCTTTATATTCGTCTAAGAAATTTGGTGAAACTTTTGCCAAGATGGCAAAATCTGTTAAAGATAACAAAAGGGCTTATGACAAAGTTTATGTTTCACGTGCTAAGTTAAACGCTCGCAAAACATATGGTGAAGAAAAAGTTCAAAAGATATTTGAAAGAAATGGATTTAAAATTATTTATCCAGAGACGATGTCTTTGAAAGAACAAATTGCAGCAATCAAAGATTGTAAATTTTTGGCTGGATGTGCAGGGACTGCGTTGCATATGGCTTTGTTTATGAAATCAGGCGGCACAGTTATTCAAATAAAAAGAAATAAAATATATGATGATAATGCGCCGACACAATGGTTATTGAATGAAACATGTGGATTGAATAGCGTGTTTATAAATTCGTCTGTGGAACGTGTAAAAACAGGGCATGGTTTCAATATGCCGCAGATAATTGGTGTTAATGAAAACATGCGTGATTTTTTCAAAGATTTTGGATTCAAAACAAATGACAAAGATTTTGAAGTTGATGATATTGCGCGCCAAGAATATGATGCGGCATTATCGAAATATCAGAGTGAACACGGGACAAAAACAGTGGAAGTTATTAAACATAAAATAGTGCGCATAACATCTTGTTTTATTCCTGGGCGGTATAATCGCAGTGTTTATAGACGTTGGTTAAAAAATAAATTTGGAATAGTATAAAAAAATTACCCGCCAAACGGCGGGTGTTTTTTTTAGTCTGTTTCGGCGAAACGATACGCTTTCTTTCGTTTGCCACTATCCAGTTCTTTTTTGCGCAAACGAATTGTTGCGGGTGTTACTTCTACCAATTCGTCATCTTGGATATATGACAAAGCTTCTTCCAAAGACATTTTGCGCGGCGGGGCCAAGAACAATTTTTCATCGGCAGTCACAGAACGCACATTGGTTAACTGTTTGCCACGAACCGGATTAACCTCTATATCGTTTTCTTTGCTATGTTCGCCGACAATCATTCCAGAATAGACTTCAACCTGGGGGCCAACAAACAAAACGCCGCGTGGTTCTAAATTGTGCAATGCATATGTTGTTGTGGCACCCGCTTCCATAGATACCAAAACCCCAGGACGATATTGTGAAATTGGACCACGATATAAATCATATTTATCAAAGACGCGGTTCATAATACCTGTGCCACGTGTGTCGGTTCTGAATTCAGATAGATATCCGATTAAACCGCGCGACGGCGCAGAAAATACGATACGGGTTTTACCGATGCCTGACGGTTTCATTTCAGTGATTGTCGCTTTGCGTTTAGTCATTTTTTCAATAACGACGCCACTGAATTCATCATCAACGTCAATGACGACTTCTTCGATTGGTTCTAATTTTTCGCCATTTTCATCGGTTTTCATAACAACGCGTGGACGAGATACAGACAATTCAAATCCTTCGCGACGCATTGTTTCAATTAAAATACCCAACTGTAATTCACCGCGGCCAGATACTTCAAACGCTTCGTTGTTCGCGCTTTGTGTGACGCGCAGGGCGATGTTTGTTTCGGCTTCGCGGAATAATCTTTCGCCAATCATACGCGATGTTAATTTTTTACCGCTTTGTCCTGCCAATGGTGATGTGTTCACAAAGAATGTCATGGTCAAGGTTGGTGGGTCAATCGGCATTGCGGGAATCGGTTCGTTAACCGATGGATCACATAATGTGTCCGCCACAGTCGCCTTAGAAAATCCGGCGATAACAACAATGTCGCCTGCGGACGCGCTTTCACGTGAAACCTTAGTCACGCCCTGATGTTCAATAATTTTTGTAATTTTGGCGTTTTCTATAAATTCACCCTTCATATTTATAGCCTTGACGCTTTGGCCGACACGCACAGTGCCTGATTCAATTTTTCCGGTCAAAATACGTCCGACGTAAGGGTCCGCTTCCAATGTGGTTGCCAACATTGTAAATGGTGCATCGATTTGGCAACGTGTGCCATTACAATCCGGTGCCGGCACATGGTCAACAATCAATTGGAACAGGGGGGTTAAATCTTTGTTTGGATTATCGATATCTTTCAAATCACGAATTGCCCAACCGTCGCGACCGCATGCATAAAGATATGGAAAATCAAGTTGTGAATCTGTTGCGCCCAATTTATCGAACAGGTCAAATGTTTCGTTTAAAACCTCATCTGGACGGGCGTCACCGCGGTCTATCTTGTTTATGCAAACAATAGGGCGCAGGTTTAATTTTAATGCCTTAGACAACACAAATTTCGTTTGAGGCAGCGGGCCTTCGGCACTATCGACCAAAAGCACGACACCGTCAACCATAGATAAAATACGTTCTACTTCGCCACCAAAATCAGCGTGCCCAGGGGTGTCAACGATATTGATTTTATATTCGCCCCATTGAATAGATGTTGGTTTCGCAGATATAGTAATTCCACGTTCGCGTTCGATATCACCACTGTCCATGACGCGGTCTTCAACGTGTTCGTTTTCGCGGAAAGTTCCCGCCTGTTTCAACATGTTATCGACCAATGTTGTTTTTCCATGGTCAACGTGTGCGATAATTGCAATATTACGTATTTTCATTTTTCTTATCTTTTGGTTGTCAGATTTTTTTCACAAAACAATAGATTATACTATATTTTTCAAATTTCAACAAATTATATTTAAAAAATTGACAAGAGATATGTTTGGTGTTGGTTTGATTGCTTATAAAAAAAACGCCCGATTGTGCGTTTTTTTATCTCGATAGGGTTTTTAATGATACCGCAGTATGTATTTCCAGCATATCGCGAACCCCAGGGCGATGAAATCGTGCCTTTGGGAATGCGATGCGTGAAATCTTTTTATTATAATCAAATCTGATTTCATAGCAGATTATTTTGTCAGTAATATATTGCACAGAAAAATCAGCAAAACGATTTGTATTATCACGGAATATCGCAAAGATTTTTTCATTATTTTTTATATGCGGTGCATACGATCCGATTTCCGATACGCTGGATTTTGAATCTGATAATATATTTAATATGGTCTGTTTTACATCTGATAATTTTTGTCGTGACACTTTTATTCCTTTTTTATTCCATGGAATTCAGATATTTAATTGCCAACATTCCCGCGCTGCATCCGGTACCGACCGCAGTCGCAATTTGCATTTGTATATTGCTTTTGACGTCCCCCGCAACAAACATTCCGTTTGGCAAATCATTTGAATCGATGCGTCCCATATCGTCGCGTTTGATTGTTTCAGTCAGGTAATCGGTGTTCGCTTCGTGGCCAATTGCGACAAATATTCCATCGCATTCGATTTTGTCACCCGTTGTGGTTGTTGCAATCAATCTATCAGAATCGGCCGCTTTGGCAATAGATTTTAATTCGGTGTTATATACACATTCTATATTCGGTTTTTCCAGAACGCGATCACGAATGATTGCTTCGGCCCGTGTGAATGACGGTTTGCGATAAATAATTTTAACACTGCGTGCGACGTCTGATAAATACAGTGCGTCATTTAATGCAGCGTTTCCACCCCCAATTACCAATACGTCACGTCCCGAATAGAAAAATCCGTCACATGTTGCGCAATATGATACGCCGTGTCCAAAAAATTCAGACGCCCCATCGATGTCCAATCTGCGTGCGCGTGCACCCGTTGCCAATATAACGGTTTTTGAATCAAATGTTTTTTTGTTGTCGCAAATAACACTATATGTGCCATCGTCATTAAATTTTATATTTGTTGCCGATGTGAATTCAAATTTTGCGTTGAAAGATTCAGCCTGTTTTTTCATAAATTGGATTAATTCCATACCAGAACCGTTCCAACCTGGATAATTTTCAATTTGTGCAATCTCACTGGTTTGACCACCAAATGTTTCGCCTGCCAAAACCAAAACTGTTTTTTTTGCGCGGCCACAATATATTGCGCTGGTTAATCCTGCGGGGCCAGAACCTAAAATAATAACGTCGTACATTTCTTTCCTTAATTTTATCTTATTGCCGAAAAATCATAGCATAAAAAACGCCCCTTGCAAACATAAAATAGGAAAATTCTTATTTTTTAAAATATTTCTTTAATGTGTCATATGCAGACGTAATACGGGTAAATTCCGCGGTTCCTGAATCTTTGTTTTTAGTTGTATCAGGATGGTATTTTTTTGCCAAAGCGCGGTATTTTGCACCGATTTCTTTCCATGATGCAGTAATAGGCAAATCAAACACACGAAATGCCGATGTAATCGTCGAAGAAACCGTCTTTTTAGGTGGCATTTTATCAAATGTCGAACGGCCTGATAAAAAATCATTGATGAATTTTACATAGTCTGCTTCGTCACGATTAACGCGTTCTTTGTCTTTCTCTGCGATACCAAATGTTTCGCGTTCCCATTCTGCGTCGATTTCGTCAGGTGACATATTTGCGTAATAATTCCAATTTTTATTGTATTCGGCCGCGTGTTCTTTGCAGAACCACCAATATTCTTTTAAATCACGTGTTTTTGGGGCGCGGCATATGCCGGCCTTAGTACAGCCCAAATGATCACATTTTTTTATCATTTTTATATATCCTTGAATTCGTCGTGTGCCAATGGGTGCGCCGATTTGACCGTGTCGCACAATTGTTCTGGCATAACGTGAGTATATATTTGTGTTGTTGAAATATCTTCGTGACCTAACATAGTTTGTATCGCGCGCAAATTTGCGCCACCCGCTAATAGGTGCGATGCAAATGAATGTCGCAGAACGTGTGGTGTGACGCGATTGGGTTCTATGCCGGCCAACACAGCGCATTTTTTTAATATTTTGAAAAAACCGTCGCGTGTTATATGTCCGGCCTTAGAATTAGTCGGAAAAACATATTTTGAATCAATGTCACCACGATATTCCAACCATTTATGCAGGGCGTGTTGTGCGCCTTCGTGCATGGGGACAAATCTTTCTTTGGCACCTTTGCCATGGATTAACAGGCGGTCACCCAAATTTGCGGTAATTGGTAATTCGCATAATTCAGATACACGTAATCCCGATGCATATAGCAATTCAATCATACACCGCAACCGCACAGATGTTTTTATATCACCGGCCGATGATATTAATAGTTCTATTTCGTGCGGACTTAAATATTTCGGTAATGCGCGTTCGCGTTTGGGTAATTCCAGATTGGTTGTTGGATTTTTTGTTATGATTTTTTCTAACATTAAAAATTTATAGAAACTACGTAACGTGCTGGCCTTGCGCGCAATAGACGATGGTTTTTCATCAAGGTTGGACAGGTATTTTTGTATGTCGTCGTCTGATGCGTGTAATAAATCTCCGATTTTTTCTTGGGCAGAATTCAAATCAGATTCATACGCCGCCAATGTTTGTTTGCTGCGTCCTTTTTCTGAACTTAATGCTTCCAAAAATAAATCTATATAGTTCATGGGAATAAGATTATTTCTGTCATTTCAGGGTTCGGTGAAAACGATATTATCATCAATATCAACAATACAATTGTGATTATGTATGCAAAATATTTTTTGAAATTTGTTTTCTTTTTCTTATAAAATGGCATTTTGAAATCCCTTGTCAGATTGTGTCAAAACTGGTTATGAACATACATGCGCCAACGATAATTAAAATTTGTGGTGCGACGATAGCAATCATTGGTGGCAGCGCGCCTGTGGTTCCCAAGGCTTTGAACAAATTCACAATAAAATATAATGCGAAACATGTTAAAATCCCAAGGCTGAATTTGACGCCAAAACTATAATTGCGACGCTGTTTCGTTTGCGAAAACGCGATTCCCAACATAACCATCGCCATCATTGTCAATGGTAAAAACAACAATGTCCAAAATTGAACCAAATGTCCACGAACCAATACCCCGATAGATTCCATCTTGTGAATGAATTTAGGTAATTTCCAGAAAGAAATCTGGTCGGGACGTAAATATCTATCTAATACGGTTTGCGGTGTTAATTTTGTTTCCAGATGTTTTTCGCCTGAATTTGTTGTGCCGTCTGCATTTATAATTGTTGCGCGCGCGATATCCAAACCCGAATCAGACAATACCGCATCATCAGATATAACGCGTTCAATTAATTTGAAATCGGTGTCTTGGATAAATATAGTCGTTTTATCGAATACGATATTTTTATCGTTTGTTATATGTAATCCGTTGGACCGAATTGTCAAAAATCCGTTTTCAGACGTTTCGCGTAGCCATATTGCGTTATCTATTAATTCTAATTGATGATTGGTTAAATTGCGTGTTGCCAGATTCACAGAATACGGATTTACCAAAACAGATGCGATTGTGCCGACGATAAACGCGCCTATTAAAAACGGAAAGGCGATTTGATATGGTGACAATCCACCGCCAGAAATAATTACCAATTCAGATGATTTTGTTAAATTATAAAACGCGAGCAGGGTTCCCATAAACACGGCCAATGGCAAAAACAGCGGGATATATTCCAATAAACGAACCCACGCGTCAATCAATGTTGCATACGCCGTCGGATTTGATGATAGGCGTTCGACAAATGTCACTGCGAATATAATCCCACACACCGTCAGCATTACCAGCAAGAAACTGCTGAAAAAGCGGCGGATTAAAAATCTGGTCAAAACAGTCGGTTTTAATATATGCATAATATCATAGTATAATAGTTTGAAATCATAATTGCAAAATTAAATTTTATGTTATATTGTTATCTGAAAATAGTTAGGGGATTTATTGATGGAAAAAAGACCGATTTCACGCCAAGGCTTTGATAGCTTGGTCAAAGAATTGAAAGATTTAAAGGAAAATCAACGTCCAGAGATATTGCGCGTTGTTCAATGGGCGCGTTCTTTGGGCGATTTGTCTGAAAATGCGGATTATAGCGCGGCCAAAGAAAAACAGCGTCAAATTGATAAACGTATTCAGTTTATAGAGGGCGTAATTGAAAATGCCCAGATTATTGATGTGGACAGTTTGTCGGGTAATCGCGTCGTTTTCGGGGCCAAGGTTATTACCGAAGACGAAGATGGCAATAAAATGGAATGTCGGATTTTGTCTGATATTGAATCAGATGGCCGTTTGGTTATATCTTGCACTTCGCCGGTGGGACGTGCGCTGATTGGGCATTGTGTTGGGGATACGTGCACTGTGCGGTTGCCAAACGGTGAAAAAGAATTCGAAATTATTGATGTAAAGTTCAAGGATTAATATGCCAATACGTGTGTTGCCTGATTTTTTAATCAATCAAATTGCAGCCGGCGAAGTGGTCGAACGCCCCGCCAGCGCGGTCAAAGAATTGGTTGAAAATGCGCTGGACGCTGGTGCAAACGAAATTATTATTGATGTTGTTGATGGCGGACGCACGTTGATATCTGTTATTGATAATGGTGGCGGAATGTCGCGCATTGATTTGGCAAATTGTATTTTGCGCCATGCGACATCTAAATTACCCAGTGACGATTTGTTAAATATAAATTATATGGGGTTTCGGGGCGAAGCGTTACCGTCAATCGCGTCGGTGTCTGATATGGGCATTGATACGTTTAATGGGGCGGAAGAAAACGGTTGGCATCTGGACGCTAAATCTGGTGAAATTCGGCCGTCATCGTGGGAAAGCGGAACGCGTATTCGGGTTGAAAATTTATTTGCAAATACGCCTGCGCGATTAAAGTTTTTGCATACTGATAAATCAGAATTATTGGCGATTTTAGATGTTGTTAAACGTTTGGCGTTATCGCGTGTCGATGTCGGTTTTGT
The DNA here is from genome assembly GCA_947305255.1 of uncultured Alphaproteobacteria bacterium. Lineage (GTDB taxonomy): Bacteria > Pseudomonadota > Alphaproteobacteria > Rs-D84 > Rs-D84 > Enterousia. Next base: position 6,946 of record CAMZDE010000007.1, on the reverse strand, counting down.
TTTGAATAACAAATGGCGTTTTCCGCGTGGGCAAAGTTTGATGGAACGCATTGTTTCGGTAATGGGCGAAGATGTTCGCGGCCAAATGTTAGAGGTAGATGCGCATTCGTCATCATCAGATATGCATTTACACGGTTTTATATCGAATCCTGTGTTGCGGCGGGCTTCGTCGGTTGATCAATATTTATTTGTGAACGGTCGTCCGGTTAAGGATAAAGTTTTAGTGACCGCGTTACGTGCGGCCTATATGGACGTGATGCATGCGCGGGAATTTCCGCTGTGTGCGTTGTATTTTGATTTGCCGGTGCAAAACGTAGATGTAAATGTTTCGCCGTCGAAAACAGAGGTGCATTTTTTAGAACCAACACATGTTCGGGCGTTTTTTGTAAAAACTTTGCGGGATGTGTTGTCGCAGACATTAAATCAAAATGTCGCGATACATGGCGCTGATTCGGGCGTTTCAAATTCATATTTCCAGATTCCGCCACGGCAAACATTTTTTAATAATAATTTTGCACGTGTATGTGAACCACACAAAGATTTCAATCTGCAATCCGATGTATGCGCCGGAAAACGGCCATCGGACGATTTTGATTCAATGCCGAATTTTGAACAAAATACGACGACAACAAATGATGTTTCGGAATTTGATTTACCACTTGGGCGTGTAATCGGCCAATTAAATAACAAATATATATTGGCGGAAAACAAAGATGGTTTTGTAATTATTGATCAACATGCGGCACATGAACGTATTACATATGAAAAATTACGTCTGAACGAGATTAAGCGTCAACCGCTGTTGACGCCAATTGTTGTGAATTTGAAAAGTGAAGATGTTGATGCGGTTTTGATGATTTCTGATGAATTGGCGGCGTCAGGCTTGCACGTTGATGCGTTCGGCGATAGTGCGATTGCCGTTTTTGAAAAGCCGGCCGATTGGGATTTGAATTGGGAAAATTGTTTCCATGAAATCGCAGATGAAGTGCGCGCGTATGGACATTCATCGCGGTTGGGTGAAAAATTGCATTTGAAATTGGCGAATTACGCGTGTCATCATTCTGTGCGCGCAGGTCGCAAATTAAGTATGGACGAAATGAACGCGCTGTTGCGTGATATAGAACGGACAGAGCGGGGCGGTGAATGTAATCATGGTCGTCCCGTGTATAAGGTTATACCGATTTCTGATTTGGACGTTATGTTTGAACGCGCATAAATGTGTGCCGCGTTGCTTTCAAAATTTATTCTTGTTTCGTGTTTTGGAATATGATATTATTCTAGTGAATCCGAAGATTGGGTTCGGGGCTGTAGAAAGCCTTTATTCACGCGGTGCGAATGCATCGTTATTGGTATTTCGGTGTATTTTGCACCGTAATTCCCTGATGTTCATGTCGGGGAGCCGTTGGTGTATATATGAAGACCGCGGAGTCATTCGTGAATATGATTTTCTAACTCCCCGACCACCAATTTTTGGTGGTCAATTTTTATTCGAACTATGGGAGGAAAAAATGAAAAAATCTTTATTATCAATCGCAATTATGGCGGCGTTGCCGTTTGGCGCAATGGCTGAAAATATATCGGGTGCAATGTACACCGCGCCAAGTGCGGCAGACACAAATCACCCCGCACCAACAACACAGGCGGCCGCGCCATATGGTCGCGCGAACATTGATACGGCCGACCAAGAACATATCGCCACCACTGCGTATGTCAAAGGTGCATATAACAGTGCGATTGCAGCGGTGAATAAGGTGGATGGTGAAAAACAAGAGGTTTTACGTAATTATTCGTATGGGGCCCCAATGTCAACAAATGTAATTGATGATGAAGTGGCTTTTGGTGTGGCTTACGATTATATTTTTGGTGATAATGATTTACGAAGAGAAATATTAGAAGATTCTGATGGTTGGCATGCGGCGGATTCTTTTATGTCTGCGGGTGCAGTATTAGAAGTTGCAAAAGGGGTGGTAGATATTTTGGACGATAAACGTGTTGATATTTATACGACGTGGGATACCAATGCGACGACACAGGTTGAATTATCATCCGCACAATAAAAACAAACCCGCCGGAATGGCGGGTGTTGTTTAAAAGAAACATTTTAATGTTGCAGGAATATTTTTTACTAAAAACCATAGTGTGCGGTAATCTGATAAATATATCCCTAATAAAAATACTGCGCCGACCATCAGGACGAAAATCACGCTAATCTTTTTTCCGTGCAAGCAATATACTGCAATATTATATAGCAAGAACAGCATGTATAAATCGGTTGCCATGCTGATTGCCCAAATGGATTTGCAATCAAATGCCAACGCGTTTAATATCAATGCCATTGGATACACAAAGAATATAGATGCAATACCTTTTACTGCGATTTCCCAATCGCGGTCGCCCATTGTGATTTCTGATACCAACATCATCAATCCGGCACAGATAAACAATACCACCACCGCCAATACAGGATAAACGACGAACGCTTTGAATAACGAAAATATAGTAAATGGATTTCCGCGGCATAAATTCACAATTAAAACGACGATACCACCGATTAAGCCCCACATAAACGCGCGCAACATAGCGTCTTCCATTTTGCCGTCGGCGACAATACGGCTGAAAAAATATTTCGGTCTGAAAAAGATATCAGACAGGCGGGTTAACCAATTTCTTTTTTTTGCTCTCATTTTTTGCCCCCAATGTTTGATTATTTATATTTTTGCTTTATAATTATAAAAAATCAATGGAAAAAAGACATGAAAAACTTAGTTATCGTTGGTCGCCCAAATACAGGCAAATCAACATTGTTTAATGGATTAACTAATTCGCGCGACGCGTTGGTGCACGACCGCCCAGGGGTTACGCGTGATACTATTTCGGGTAATATGCCGAACCGCCCGTGGACTGTGTTTGATACGGCGGGGCTGGAAAATGCAAAAACCGGTATCGGGCACGATTCGACCGATATGGCAATTCGCGCGATTGAAAACGCTGATGCGATTTTGTTCGTTGTTGACGGGCGCGTTGGGTTGAATCCTATGGATATAGAATGGGCAAAACTGGTTCACAAAAAGACGCGTGCGCCGGCATTGTTGTTGGTGAATAAATCTGAATCTGCAAAACGGTTGAATGAAATTCATGATTTTTATAAATTGGGATTTGGCGAACCGGTTATGATTTCTGCGGAACATAAACGCGGATTTGATGATATCTATGAATTTATCGATAAAATCTGTGCGGGCGAAGAATGCGCGACGGAACAGGACAAGAAAATTAAAATCGCGGTTTTGGGTCAACCGAACGTTGGTAAATCAACCTTTGTGAATCGTGTCTTGGGCGAAAATCGCCAGATTGTAAAAGACGAACCGGGGATTACACGCGATACTGTGAAAATCCCAACGCATTTTTATGGACGCGATATTGTTATTATGGATACCGCTGGATTGCGCCGGAAATCAGGCGTGACGGACGATGTTGAAACTTTGTCTGCATTAAAATCGTTGGACGCGATTGAAAAATCAGATATTGTGATTTTGATTGTTGATGCAACAAAAAATATTGAAAATCAGGCCTTGTCAATTGCGGCGCGTGTGACGGACGCAGGCAAGATTTTATGTGTCGCATTAAACAAATGGGATTTGGTTGACCCGGTTGAAAGGGATGAAAAATTGTTGAAATTAAAACACCAATTTGCAAATTCTTTCCACCAGATTATTAAACCAATGATTTTGGCGATATCGGCGCAAACTGGCACTGGTGTTCAAAATTTATTTAAACGCGTTTATGAACAATGGGATATATCTGATGCCATGACCCCGACGAGTTTGATAAATCGTATCATTGAAAAATTAGTTGCGGATCGTCAACCGCCTATGTCACGGTTAAAACGTCCGATGCGGTTGAAATTTGCGCGCCAAACGGGACGCCGCCCAATGAAGATTTCAATAAATGTCGGCGGCGCGTCGGACATTCCGGAATCATATACACGATATTTGCGGCGCGGAATTGCGACGGCACTGAAATGGGAACATTTGCCAATCATAATTGAATATGGCAAATCTGAAAACCCATTTGATAAAGAATAAAAACACCCGCCACAACGGCGGGTTTGTTTTTTTGCCACCCCGCTTAATGGCGGGGAATTTTTATTCTTGTATAGTATTTCGAAATGTGATAAAATGCTTGTGTCGGTGGGGGTTCCACCGGCGGGGAACAGAAGCCCCTTTACAGTTCGTCTGATTTGACGTTATAAATCTCCAACATATATGGTTGGAGGGATGCGAATAATGTTGGTTTTCCGACAAAATAAGCACGCAATTTTAACTGTAAATTGTTTCTGTCCTCCAACCGCCTTTTAACCAAGGTGGTTTTGTTTTTTAACTCAAAGCAAAAAGGAGAGAAACGTGAAAACAAAAACACTATTATCAATCGCAATTATGGCGGCGTTGCCGCTTAATGTAATGGCGGCGAATATATCGGGGGCGATGTATACCGCGCCAAGTGCGGCAAACAACGACCACCCCGCACCAACAACACAGGCGGCCGCACCGTTTGGGCGTATTGATATAGACACCGCCGACCAAGAACATATCGCCACCACCGCATATGTCAAAGGCGCATATAACAGCGCAATTGCAGCGGTGAATAAGGTGAATAGTGAGAAACAGGGGCAATTGTTAACGATGGATGATTCAGAAATTATACAGCGATTTGTAAGGGGCTATATTGGTGATGCGTTGGTTGATTATGTTTTTGGCGATGAAGAAGACAGAGAAGCATTTTTGAGAAAAGATGAGTTTCGTAAATCTTTGGCCTCAGAACAGGCTGTTGCTATGGGGATAGCTGATGTTGTGGACAATCAGCGTGTGACTGTTTATACTACATGGGATAATGATAACGCCACTATGCCTGTGAAATTGTCTCATGACTGGTAGATTAAAACCCGCTTCGCAAGCCAACTGCGAAAAATGGGGTGGCGTCGGTCAGGCCGCCGGACATAAAAACAGATGTGTTTTCGGTATATTTATATCGAAATGATCCCAATACTGTATGGACATAATCGCCGTTGTCTATTTTTATTCCGTCGCGGGTTGTGTGTGTCCAAACATGTGTGTCCGAAAACAGGTATGTTATGGAAACGCTCGATTGCAATAAATCGTAACTAAGCCCTGTGCCGGCGATTAAGCCGTCTGCGGTTTTTGCAGTTGGGTTATAATCGTATATCATACGAAGTGATGTACCCCAAATAAAACTATTGTACTGCAAATTAATGCCGGCCGCCATTTGCGCGCGCCAATCCGCAGTGACGGTCGGCGAATACGTGTTTTCGCTATAATTTTTAGGATTGTCCATATATGAAACAGCAAACGAATATGCGGTTTTTAATTTGCCGTTTGGTTGTTTGAATTTCATTGCGAAATCGAGCGCGTAATTATAATCGTCGTTTAATCCAGATACTGAAAAACCATATTGGCCGTATTCGGTCGCAGTTGTTGCCAGATTCAATCGCAATGCGTCGTGGCCCGTTGTTGCGGCAGTATCAGAAATCAGCACGCGTTTCAGATTTAATTCTTTGTGTAATATTGATTTGTTGTTTATGCGCAGGTACCCGACGTCTGGCAATCCCAATCCCATTTTGCGCGCGATTGAATGTGTAAACCCAAATTCAGTGCGGCCGATATCGCGGTCTTCGAATAAAATAAATGCGTCGTGAATGTATTCGTCATCTTCGACACAGTCTGCATCAATGGAATATACCGCGCCAAAACGCTGGGCGTGGTTTAATCTGTATGAAGCCTGAGCCTTGACATCCCAATCATCGATAAACATTGTTTTATCATCTTTGGGTTCCAAAAATCCAACCATGCCGTCGGCGTCTAATTTGAAATTCCATTTGTCTACAGAATATTCCAATGCGTGTGCGCTGGAAATTCCACAAAACATCATAATTGCCAAAGATATTTTTTTTATGTTCATTTTTTGTCCTGAATTTGTTTTGGTTTTGATTCATTTAATATTGCATCGCGCAATTTATTAAATGCGCGTTCTTCGATTTGGCGGACGCGTTCGCGCGAAATGCCGTATTTTTGCGATAGCGTTTCCAATGTTGTGGCCGGATCAGACAGTCGGCGTGCGCGCAAAATTTCACGGTCACGTTCAGGCAATTCGGCCAGATGTTTCCGTAATAATTCGTATCCGCGGCGTTTGAATTCCAGTTGTTCAATGCCGTCTTCGATATTTATTTTGGAATCGGCCATATTAGATAATATGTCTTTGGAATCGGAATCAGAATTCATTGGTGCGTTTAACGATACATCACGCGCAGACATACGTGTTGCGACGTGTGCGACGTCAGATTCAGGCACCGATAAATATTCTGCGATTTGTTTAGTTTGGTCGTCGGACAGTGAATTATCCATAATCCCCAATGCGCGTTTTGCGCGGGTCAGGTTAAAGAATACGCGCTTTTGATTCGCAGAAGACCCCAATTTCACGATTGACCAATTATTTAATATGGTTTCGTAAATTTCCGCCTTGATCCAAAACATAGCGTATGTTGAAAACCGAAAACCGCGTTCGGGGTCGAATTTTTGCAGCGCCTGCATTAAACCCATATTGCCACTGGCAATCAAATCAGACACGGGCAGACCGTAATTTTTGAAATCGTATGCGACCGACACGACCAATCGCAAATGCGACGCTACTAATTTTTCAGCGGCAATATTATCGCGGTTTTTTGCCCATTTTGTCGCGTATTCATATTCTTGTTCGGCGGTCAAAATAGGGAATTTTTGAATTTCGTTTATGTATTTTGCCAAACTGATATCGTCATTGGCCCCCAATACCGTCGTTGGGACAGAATATGATTTTGATGGCAAAGTTGTCTTGATTTGCTTTTTCATAACTTTTATAGTATAGCAATAAAATAGAAATTATCAAGCCAATGGAG